>CAIZDF010000446.1 GCA_903931645.1 uncultured Tolumonas sp. | reverse complement strand
GGGCATGTTGTTATCGTTCAGGTTGGTCAGAAACAAATAGGTTTTGTTGTTGATAATCTTATCGGGCAAGAAGAAGTCGTCATTAAACCTCTGGATAATTTGTTGCACGGAACTCCGGGAATGGCTGGAGCAACCATCACTAGCGATGGCGGTATAGCCTTGATTCTGGATATTCCGGGATTATTGAAGCATTACGCGCGTCGCAGATAACAAAGAGATAATAAATAGAACATGGCCGTAAAAGTACTAGTCGTGGACGACTCCAGTTTCTTCCGGCGCCGCGTCACAGAGATCGTTAATCAGGATCCACTACTTGAGGTAGTGGATACTGCTGTGAATGGTAAGGAAGCAATAGAAAAAGCCCTGAATTTGCGTCCAGACGTGATCACGATGGATATTGAAATGCCTGTTTTAGACGGCATTTCTGCTGTTCGTGAAATAATGGCGAAATGTCCTACTCCAATTTTAATGTTTTCATCATTAACGCAAGCAGGCGCCAAAGCGACGCTTGATGCGTTAGATGCTGGCGCTCTGGATTTTTTACCGAAAAAATTTGAAGACATTGCTCGGGATAAACAAGAAGCAATCACATTATTACAGCAGCGGATCAAGGCTCTTTCTCGTCGTCGTATGTTTATGACGACACCGAGAGTAGCTACTCCGACACCGACTAACACCGGTTCCACATTAGCTCGTAGCATTACTAGCGTCACTAGTTCTCTGCGAACACAACCTGTCGCAGAAAAAGTGTCTGCGCCTGTGCATTACAAACGTTCTGGAAAAAGTTATCAGCTGGTTGCGATAGGAACTTCGACTGGAGGCCCAGTCGCGCTGCAGACAATATTGACGCAATTACCGGCTAATTTTCCACATCCAATTTTGCTTGTTCAGCATATGCCATCCACGTTTACCAGCGCATTTGCTGCTCGTCTTAATAACTTGTGCAAAATCTCGGTAAAAGAAGCCGAAGATGGTGATGTGCTTAAACCTGGCAATGCCTATTTAGCCCCAGGCGGCAAACAAATGCTGGTTGATGGGCGAGGGTCATCAGCTCGTTTACGCATAATTGATGGTAATGACAAGGTTAATTACAAACCATGCGTTGATATCACTTTCGCGTCTTTAGCTAAATCACATGGCGACAAGGTGCTTGCTATCATTCTGACTGGTATGGGAGCCGATGGACGTGATGGTGCTCGATTACTGAAAGATCAGGGGGCAACGATCTGGGCGCAGGATGAAGCAAGTTGTGTTGTCTATGGCATGCCTCAAGCTGTGGCTAAAGCGGGAATTTCATCTGAATCGTTACCTTTAGATCGTGTTGCTCAGCGAATTTCTGTAGAGGTAGGCATATAACATGAACTTTTTGGGAATAATCGTTGCGATCGGTTGTGTTATCGCTGCAATGTTAATAGAAGGAGGGCATCCAAGTGCACTTATCAACGCACCAGCCTTCCTGATTGTTATTGCGGGCACCACTGGCTGTGTAATGGTGCAGTATCCCATTAAGGTTTTTGTTGGTGCCTTGGGTAAATTCAAATGGCTGATTAAACCGCCATCTCATGATCTGGCCGCACAAGTAGCTTTGTTGGAAGGTATGGCAACGTTAGCCCGTCAACAAGGGTTACTGGCACTGGAAAATGAGATCAGCAAAATCGATGAACCATTTCTGAGTAAAGGTATTCAGATGGTTGTTGATGGTGTAGACAAAGAACAAGTTGTTCATTTGCTTGAAAATGAAATTGAATTTGAACAACATCAAATGGAACAATCCGCAAAGGTTTTTGAAGCCTTTGGTGGGTACGCACCTACCATGGGTCTATTGGGCGCCGTATTGGGTCTGATTCATGCGATGGGGCTG
>CAIZDF010000445.1 GCA_903931645.1 uncultured Tolumonas sp. | reverse complement strand
TTGGTTGATGATGCTCTTTTTGTGCGGATGAACATATTCGATAGGGTCTTCAATCGTAATGATATGCCCGCTGGTATTAGTGTTTCGATGATCTATCAATGCCGCCAATGTCGTTGATTTACCAGAACCTGTCGCACCGACAAACAATACCAACCCTCGTTTCTCCATGATTACATCCAACAGGATTGGAGGCAGCTTCAGTTCTTCAAACGTCGGAATATCTAATTTGATATTACGGGCAACGATGGAGATTTCATTCCGTTGGCGGAAGATATTGACACGGAAACGCCCTACTTTAGATAACGAAAGCGCTAGGTTCATTTCCAATTCTTTATCAAAAATAATGCGCTGTTCTTCATCCATGATCCGGTTGGCGATCTCGGCAACCTGACCCAACTCCATTGGACGATCCTGGATCGGTGTTAACACACCATTAAATTTGATACTGGGCACAGCGCCGGTTGCCAGATATAAGTCTGAGCCATTTTCAGTGGCCAGCTTGATCAGCATATCCTCGAATTCCATAGTTCCATCAGCAGCAGACATGCTTTTCTCCTTAAATTACTTCACTGTTATTTATTCTGGTGCATTTTGGCCGTTTATTTAAGTCATCTACCAGAAATATATAGATAAAAATGTAAAGACAACAACTGTGACCAAAGATACATCCGTATTTCAATAACCTGCTCTATACTTTGGATAGCGTGTCAACTGAGGTCGGAGGTTTGTATGTGGCAATCCATAACAAAACAGATCACAGATTGTATGGATGCACCGTTTAGTATTGATAAACGGCAATTACTGCTGCACACCCAAGATTCAAATTACTATCAGATCAGTGATCAAAAACTTGGTGTGTCATACATAGTTCGCATTACACCTAAGTCCATGTCGACTAAATTCGACATGGTGACACGCAATTTGTCTTTGATGGCAGACTGGCTGATCTCGCCAAAAATCATTTTATATGGTTCTACTGCTGATCAGTGTTTTGTGGTCTTTGAAACCTTTGATGTCGAAGAAAGCCCGCCACTGCCAAACGAATGGCATGCGCTTGGTAAACGCTTTGCCAAAATGCATCATGAAAGTCAGCAAGGCATGTACGGCTGGGATGAAGACACCTTCATTTATCAGCAAATTCAGCCGAATCGCTGGCAAAAAAACTGGGCCTCTTTTTATTCTGAGCAGCGTATTGGCTGGCAGTTGCAGCTACATCAGGAAAAAGGCAAACATCTTTTTAATATTTCCGATATCACCAGTGTGATACATCGTTTGCTGCATCACCATCACCCAGAACCTTGTTTACTTCATGGGCAATTGTTGCCAGATAATATATTGGTGACCAGTAACGGGCTCTTTCTACCCGATAACGCTTGTTATTGTGGTGATCGGGAATTAGATCTCGCTTGGTTAACAACCTTCTGTCCGAACTATGATGATTTCATGCAGGGATATGCAGAAACATGGCCGCTGCCCCAAGGATATGAGACTCGGCAGGTTATCTATGCGTTATATCCACTATTAGTGCAATTACATCAAGATCCTGCGCTGGAAACGCGGGTTCATCATCATATTGCGCTAATTTTAGCCATCTAACAGGGATAAACTGGCACGTTGGATGGCTTATAGCTATAGTGTCGGCGTTTATAGTTAACCGAGAACAACCGATGAAACACCTCGCCTATTGCGACAAAATCAGGGAGGTTTACAGCCAAATCGGAAGTGGCGACCAAGGCTATATGCCTGATGCAATCCGTGTTGTTTTAACTACATTGGATAAAATCGCCAGTAATCCTGATTTGCCTGAAGACATCCGAAATAACGCTGCTTTTGCTGCTGCCAATTTACTTATCAGCGATTACTCTGAAGACGCCTGAAGATCAGGCGTTTTTTCTCAAATAGTATAAAGGTCATACCGTGATTCAATATCAGCAGGAAATCCGCCGTCTTGTTCGGCTGGCGTTGCCTATTCTTCTGGCACAGGTCGCACAAACAGCAATGACGCTGGTAGATACCATTATGGCAGGCCGTTACAGCGCTATCGATCTCGCTGCAATTTCCGTTGCCAGTAGTTTCTGGTTGCCGATCGTGTTGACCAGCCAAGGCATTATCATGGCCCTGACACCTATCGTAGCGCAGCTGAATGGTGCACAAAAACAAGCGCAGATCCCTGCGACGGTAGCCCAAGGGCTGTGGTTAACACTGTTGGTATTTATTCCTGCCGGACTCCTGCTTTATTACAGCCCGATGCTGCTGCATTGGATGGATGTGTCCACCATTATGGCAGATAAAACAACGCGCTATTTACACGCCATGCTACTGGGGTTACCGGCTTATCTCTTTTATCAGGTTTTGCGAAATTACGCCGAAGGCTTATCACATACTATTCCCGGCATGTGTATTGGTTTTGCAGGGCTATTGCTGAATATCCCGCTAAATTACTTACTGATATATGGTGTTTGGGGATTCCCAGAATTAGGTGGTGTAGG
>CAIZDF010000444.1 GCA_903931645.1 uncultured Tolumonas sp. | reverse complement strand
GTATAATATTTTTTTCAGTCATTGCTATCTCCGAGGTTAATTTTGACGACATGATGATAACACATTTCATAAAACAAAATTAATAAAATGTTCGTTGAATTGTGTTTATTGTTCAGATATTGTTCTAAAAACACACATGGAGACTGTTATGAATCAAAAAATGTTAAAACGTCGAGTCGCGTTTGTTACAGGTGGCTCAGGCTTTGTAGGGAGTCGCCTCGTCCAAGTTCTCGTCGCTAACAATTGGGAAGTTCGCGCTTTAGCCAGAAGTTCGTCTGCGGTTTCGGAGGTTAAAAAATTGGGGGCTATTCCTGTATCAGGAGATCTTAATGATCTCCAGGCGCTACAGCAGGGAATGGCTGATAGCGAAGTTGTCTTCCATGTTGCTGCACTCTTCAAATTATGGGGTGACAAGAAAGAGTTCGATCACATCAATGTTGAGGGAATGAAAATGGTTGTTCAGGCTGCTGCAGCAACTGCATCCATTAGGAAAGTCGTTTCGGTTGGGGCGGCAGCAGTGGTGATGGGTGATCCAGATTCTATGCTAAATGTCGATGAAAACGCACCGGTCCAGGTTTGTAGCTTTGCCCCTTATAGTGCGTCCAAAGCCAAAGCAGAGCGTATTTTGCTATCGGCGAATGGACTGCGACCTGAATTCGATACGATTTCTATTCGGCCGCCTATGATCTGGGGAGCCGGCATGCCGACGCTGGACCATATGGTTGAGACGGTGAATGCAGGTCACTGGCAGTGGATTGACGGTGGTGATCAATCAATGTCAACGTGCCATGTTGACAACCTTATAAGTGCACTCCTTCTAGCTGCAGATAGAGGCCGTGGAGGCCAAGCATATTTTGTTGCGGATGCGGAGATCGGTACGCTTAAAAGTGTTTTAAGTGAATTGCTTCTTACTAAGAACGTTAAGGCCGGAGAAAAGTCAGTATCGTTTGGTATGGCGTGGACAATGGCTGGAGTATTGGGCTCGGCTTGGTGCCTATTTCGGCTCAGAGGTGAACCTCCTATCACCCGCCAGATGTTGCGGCTTATTGGAAAGTCGTTCACTGTCTCTTACGAAAAGGCCAGAAACGAGCTTGGCTATATACCTCTAGTTTCTTGGGCTCAAGGCGTTAGAAGTATGAGTTATGGTCTGGATAACTCGCATAAACATTCTATCTAGAGCAATTACTTGATGTTTTACTGGAACGTGCGGCAGCATGTAGTGGCATAGTGAGTTTGGCCACCTGATTAGAGGTGATAAACTCACCTCCTCATACAACAGGTGACTCAATGACAAAACCAAACAGACCTAATTTCAGTCCTGAATTCCGACTTGAAACGGCGCAACTTGTTCTTCAACAGGGTTACTCAGTTCGTGAAGCTGCCGAGGCCAAGGGTGTTGGTAAATCAACGATGGATAAGTGGGTTCGACAACTACGCTCAGAACGCCAAGGTCTTCCATCAAAAGCCACACCGATGACTGAAGAACAGCGACGGATCAGAGAGCTTGAAAAATTAGTCAAACTTCTTGAAATGGAAAAAGAAATATTAAAAAAGGCTTCTGGTCCGACTCACTGAACAATTCTCGTTGATTGAGCAACTCAAGCAGAGCTATCCCGTATCAACATTGTGTCGTGTGTTTCATGTTCATCGCAGCAGTTATCGCTACTGGTTGAATAGAGCCAAAACGCTATCACCCGAAGCACTGAAACTGAGGGTGCTAGTACGAGAAGCTTATGCGATAAGTCATGGCTCTGCTGGCGCAAGAATCATTGCCGATATTGTGACAAACCAAGGCATCCCGTTGAGTCGATATCGAGCAAGTAAACTGATGACGCAACTCGATCTTCACAGTTCCAGTTACCTGCGCATCGATACCGGAAAGCGACACAAGAGCATGTTGAGATCCCGAATTATCTTGAACGGCAATTTGCAGTCACAGAGCCAAACCAAGTTTGGTGTACTGATGTGACCTACGTTTGGGTTGGGTATCGTTAGGTATATTTAACTGTAGTTATTGATTTGTTTGCCCGAAAAGCCATCGGTTGGGCCATGTTCTTGTCACCTGATAGTTTGTTGACAGGAAAAGCACTAACCATGGCAGGGGAAAACCAAAGGGTGTGCTGTGCCATAGTGATCAGGGAAGTCATTACACGAGTCGGAAATATCGTCAGTTATTGTGGCGTTATCGTCTAAAGCAAAGTCTATCTCGAAAAGGAAATTGTTGGGATAACAGTCTGATGGAACGATTCTTCAGAAGTTTAAAAAGTGAATGGGTTCCTGATATCGGATATAAAAATTTTACTGAGGCTCGGATTGAAATAACAGATTACATCATTGGTTATTACAACCAGTTTCGACCCCATCAATATAATGAAGAACTCACGCCGAATGGATCGGAACGACTGTACGATAAAAACTCCAAAACTGTGGCCAGATTCTCTTGACCACTACATCTTCAATCTTGCAGTCGCTTATCTGTTTGCTGCTATTTGCATGTAGCAGTCCCATCAAGGAGTTTGAAACAATGACACCTTCACATCACCGCACCTATGGTCGGATAGGCGACACCTGTTACCAAGTGCCGCCCTCCTAAGAACCGTACATGCAACTTTCACTGCATACGGCTCAAGCCTCCGCTAAGGCGTTTTACGTTACCCAGCAATTTCTCTTATAAAGCAGCTAATACAGGATCAAACCAAGAGTTTCTGCTTTCCTTTTTCGGTTTCCTCTCCGCCAAATAGGATTGGTATTGAGGATCGTAAGGCGTTGCTTCACTCCTGATTTTCACATGTCGTTTTATCGGCGTTTGAGCGATTTGGATCAGGTTCAATGGACAATCCATGTTCGCGCTTTTCTGCCAACCGTGGAATCGCCATTCGCCTTTTCGGTTCAGAAAATATTTCCGACCGACCCAGTGCCGACTTTTAGTCGGGTGACGTCTCACTGCCCATCGCCATAAGGTCCAAAAGACTTGATGGCTTACATAATCGAAAGTTCGCTTAGCCACACAATGACGATAATAATTCGCCCAACCTCTCAGCTTCGGATTCAACATTTTAATTAAATCGCCTACTGAGGTGGTTGCGTGTTTTCTGATGAGTTCGCGTAAGTTACTCAAGAATGACAGTACATTGCTCTTGCTTGGTTTGATCAGCAGTTTGCCTTTGTACTTT
>CAIZDF010000443.1 GCA_903931645.1 uncultured Tolumonas sp. | reverse complement strand
ATGTAAAAAAGTGAGGAGAACCGTAGCCATTTTTTCAAACTTTTCACGTAGGAACGCGGCTAACCGAGCTATAAAAAGAGATGCTGTGCGATGATATTCCAAAAAATACAGGAAATGTGTAATAATTAATAAATGAAATAATATCTTCATTAATTCGTGAGTGGTCACTTTGACTCCTGACGATAAGAATCTCACCGCTCACTTCACAAGCGTTATCTAAGTTGCAAATTTTGTTCTTAACCAATTGAATTTAAAGCAATAAGTTTGAACGCGATCGTGATATCAATCTCACAGCTCATTTCAATCAACACTAACAGGACATGTAGTAAATTATTGGTGGTCGATATTTAACATAATATACATTATGCGAAATCGTCTATTATATCTAATATGAGCATCAACAATGGTGTTTAGCGGCATTTTCAGCCTACAACATGACATCACTCAATACCGCTTAAACGGTTAATTTGTTTTCCGGCTGCAGTTTCATGTCGTTCTGTTTTACTGACATGTAAATATTGTGATGTGGTGTCAATGCTGTCATGTCCGGCATCTGCTTGCACATGCGATAACGGTCGGCCATTTAAATTGATGTCATGCGTAATGCCAGTATGACGAATGCTGTGTGGCGTCATTTGTCGCATTTCCTGAGCATCTTGTTCAAAACCATCCTCTAACGCCAGATCTGCTGCCGTCTGGATCAGATAATTGATTTCATCACGGATCTGGCGGATCCCAAGATTAGCATTTCGTAACCCAACATCACGACCACGGCCAGCTGCTTTATGACGCATAAATAAAGGAATGCTTTCATTCGGTGCTGGCAATGCTGATAGCCCCAAATATCCTCGATAACGTTGTAATGCAGTAATTAATTGATTTGAAACTGCAACGGTTCTACGTTTTCCACCTTTACTAACGGGAATAAAAAAGCCCCATACACCAGTGTGGTTATCACGCCGGAATTGCCCCATAACTGGCGAAAAACCAGGCCTTGCAGCCACTTCTGAAATACGCAGATAACAGCTATACATTAAGCTGACTAAGAAAAGAGTCCGTTCATGCTGTTCTGGCTGCTCATTAGCCAGCTTTTCAGCCGCAGACATAACATAAGACCACTGTAATTCACTGAATGATTTGATGTTTTCATCATCATCTAACCCTTGAATTCTCAGCGGTTGTGATGCAAATCGGCTATGTCGCATCCACATCATAGCTGGGTTACGTTCGGTATATTCTTCGTTAATCAAATAACCGTAAAATGCAGATAATATGGCAATTTTTGTTTTTAACGCCTTATCACTGAGACGATATGGCAATACCTGATTATTCTCTTTTTTGCCCAAAAAAGGACGCCACAGCGGATTAGGCGCTCGCTCACCCCACTCTTTAATGGTGACAAATTGCGCAACATTACGATATGCAATCAGCTCAAATGGAGGATCCAGGCAATATTCAACATAACGATTCATCATCCGACGGTTAATTTCGGCCAAAGAAATGCCTTCCACATCAAAACACCAATGTAAAAACGTGGTTAATTCACTGCGATAGGTTTTGTAATTGTTTTCGTTAAAACGCTGTTCAGAAAGCCAATCAACGGCATGTTCATAAACCAATGCGGCATCATTGACTCGATTTATAGTTATTGTAGCCAGATGCTGATTTACGCTGGGGTTTCCATCATCCAGATACAGAATAGCGTCAAACAATGGAATAACGGGTGGTAAATCCTGCATAAAACATCCTGATAATCACTTATATTTCAATTATATACCAATAGACAATTATAATGCCGATAAATTGCGTTATCGGCATTAATGTATCAATGAAATCTTACGAAAATCAGATCGATCGCTATCCGCCCCCTTTAGCAGAAAATGTTATGATATAAATTCAGCTATAGATGATTCACTACGATAATTTCCATAAATCATTCGGCCGGAGTTTCCCCAGCATGTTTCAACACGTAGACATCTACCCAGGCGACCCTATTCTTTCGCTGGTAGACACATTCAAAAAAGACCCCCGCTCTCACAAAGTTAATCTCGGCATTGGTATCTATTACGATGAAGCGGGCCTGATCCCTGTTTTAGGTTCTGTACAAAAAGCCGAATCTGAAATAGCGCAAACTGTCACCCCTCGTCCCTATTTACCGATGGAAGGTGCGCCTGTTTATCGTAAAGCGGTGCAGGAATTGCTTTGGGGCGCTGATCATGCAGCACTGAAAGCCGGTCGTATTGTTACTATTCAAACGCTGGGTGGATCAGGTGCATTGAAAGTAGGTGCTGATTTCCTGCACCGTTACTTCCCGCAAAGTGAAGTTTGGGTTAGTGACCCAACATGGGATAATCACCACGCTATTTTCCAAGGTGCTGGCGTTAATACACACACCTACCCTTACTATGATGAAACAACGGGTGGTGTTCGTTTTGCAGATATGCTGGAAACATTCCGTTCTCTGCCACT
>CAIZDF010000442.1 GCA_903931645.1 uncultured Tolumonas sp. | reverse complement strand
TTCTGGCTGCCATCACCGAGTAGGAAATTAAAGCGAGCTAATACAGTGACCGTCGTTTTCTGATCCGGCTGATTCATGACTTGCTGGTGGATGGCATTTAACGCTTGATAAAGCCCTCGCTTAACATCCTTTACTTGGATAAGTGACACCGCAGGCTCAGCCACCCCAGTCACAGAGTTGATCGATTTGTTTATCTGAGCAGGGTTTTGCAACACGAAAGCTGATGCAACATCACCAATCTTATTATTGAAACGGAAAGTAGTATCAAGCGCCGTCACACTGGCAGCCCCAAACATGTCACTAAACCGTTGTGTCACACTGAGGTCACTACCACTAAAACGATAGATCGCTTGCCAATCATCGCCAACAGCAAACAACACGGCATCATCTCGCTGCGCCAATAATGCTTTGATCAGACGCGCCCGTGGTTGGCTGATATCCTGGAATTCATCAATCAATATGTGCTGATAAGGCGAGTGATAACGCCCGTTTTCAATATATTCGATCGCCTTTTCAATCATGTCTGCAAAATCAATTTCATTACGACCCGATAAATGAAGCTGATACGCAGCAAAAACGGGTTCAAAAATCGCAATTAACAGCGTAAAACGCGATTTATCCTTCTTAGGTATTCGCTTTTTTAGTGCAGCTAATGTTTGAGAGGATTGTTTAAATAACACCAAAAAATCGGCGAAGAATTGCGATACATCAGACGTTGAATTCAGAGACGGTGAGCAATCACAAAACTTCACTACCTTTTCTTGATATGCAGCGTCCTGCATTAATTCAGCAACGACTTTCTCAATAAAACGAGTAAATAAAGCATTATCTTCCGCAAAAGCAGTAAGAGCTGGACGTCGGCCTTCAACTACCGAGATGATATCTAAACCCAAAGCATGGAAGGTTTTTATGGTTGGCGTGGCTTGTGGCAGCATTGAGCTGAGACATTTGTCCTGCCGCTCCTGCATCTCTTCAGCGGCTTTTTTAGCAAACGCCAACATTAAAATTTGTTCTGGTTTTGTTTGTTCACTCGCCAGCAAATAGCCAGCTCGACCAATCATGGTGCTGGTTTTCCCAGTGCCAGCACCGGCCAATACCAGATTACAATCTTCGTTAATTAAACATGCCTGACGCTGAGCAACCGTGAGTGGATTTTTTTCTATTGTGTCGAAAAATGATTTATATCGAATACCTTCTTGCTGCAGGAATTTAGCATTCGCTTTTTTCACTTTCTCTTCCGATGCCGCAACAAAAGCAGCCAGATATTTAAATGTCGATTGCTGACGAGACGTAGCAAATTGCGCTTTTAACGCGGTAGATACCGAAGAAACAGCCTGGCAGCGATTAACCAACCACTGACGTTCTGAGTCACGCCGATAGGCAGAGCTATCTAAAAAAGCACGTATTTCGTCTTTTATAGCTCGGGCATTTATATACTCTGCATTTAATTGTTGCTCGATATGACTTTGCCAGCCTTGATTCAACAACAACACCAACTGACGTAAACGAGTTCGAGAAAAACCACGATAAAGATAGGTTTTCCTTGCTGTCGTGATATAAAGATCAGACCAAAACAAACAATGCTTTATTTCTGGTTTAGCATTCATGCGGGCAAATGGTAACAACTGTTTTTTGGAATCATCTGCAATGCTCAATCCGGTTGATTGATGCGCTAAAACCGCATCTTGCCGTCCAAAAAATAACTGTGCCAACCAGCTTCGTTTTAGTTCTAAGTTACTCATTTGTTCCATGCCATAAAAAAGAAAAAACCGAAGAGAAAAATGCTTCCAGCAACATATCTATTATCAACATCAAAATAATGCGGGAAAAATATGAGTTATCGGTTATAAAATAATCGGAGCGAATTCAGCACCACTAAAATACAGTGAGTCCGTATTGAAGCTAGACATATGCCTGCATTTTACATATCCGCTACATTATTCGGCTGATCGCCCTCTTCACATGGTGATTTTTTCGCTGATCAGTGATTTCACATACAGAAAAAATGGCAAATTGGACGATTTTTTGCTTAACTCGCACATCAATTTTTTCGGAGTGTCGTAAAGAGGATGACAACACATCATTACCAGCTTGAATTGTGGGATATCAAAAAGCAATATCCCGGCTGTCTTGCGAACGACAAGATCAATTTGAAGCTCGAACGTGGTGAAATCCATGCGCTATTGGGTGAAAATGGTGCAGGAAAGTCAACCTTGGTCAAAATCATTTATGGTTTGGTGACCCCGGACAGTGGTTCCATCGTGTGGGATGGTCAGGAGCTGCAGATCCGCTCTCCTTCTCATGCCCGCGAATTAGGTATCGGTATGGTGTTCCAGCATTTTTCGCTGTTTGAAACACTTTCCGTCACGGAAAACATCGCTTTGTGTCTAACCCCGTCTATGCGGGAACAAATCGGTGATCTAGCAGGACGCATCCGTGAGCTGTCGGGAAATTATGGACTGAATATCGATCCAGATCGTTATGTGTTTAGCTTGTCCATGGGCGAACGCCAACGAGTAGAAATTCTTCGCTGCCTGATCCAACAGGTCAAACTGCTTATTCTTGATGAGCCGACGTCGGTACTGACGCCTCAGGAAGTTGATAGCTTGTTTGTTGTATTACGTCAGCTTGCCGCTGACGGTTGTACGATCCTGTTCATCAGCCACAAATTAAAAGAAGTGACCGCACTTTGCCATAACGCCACCATCTTGCGTGGCGGACGAGTAACTGGCGCCTGTATTCCTTCCGATGAAACACCAGAAAGTATCGCTCGGATGATGGTGGGTGACAGCGC
>CAIZDF010000441.1 GCA_903931645.1 uncultured Tolumonas sp. | reverse complement strand
GCCGAGTTGGCCCGTTTATATGCCAACAGAGATACGGCTGTTACCGCCTTAGATATTCGTAAAAAAACAGTATCGTTACTGCAACAACGCTTTAGCAATGGGCTAGAAACTCGAGGAGCGGTTCGTCAGGCAGAAGCGTTGTCTGCCAATGCGGAAGCCGAATTACTGAATGTCGATGAATCTATCGCTTTGCAGAAAAATGCATTGGCCGCTTTGTTAGGCAAAGGCCCAGATCGTGGTATCACGATTTCACGTCCGAACGTTAAATTGCAGCAAACGTTTGGTTTGCCGAAAGAGGCGGGTATTGGTCTGTTAGGCCATCGCCCAGATGTGACTGCATCACGCTGGCGCGCTGAGTCTGCTGCGAAACGGATCGGCATTGCCAAAGCGCAGTTTTATCCTGATGTCAGTATTTCCTCATTTATCGGTTACCAATCATTTGGTCTGAATAATCTGACTAAATCAGGTAACGATGCCGGCAGCATTGGCCCGGCGATCTATCTGCCGTTGTTTACCGGGGGGCGTCTGCAAGGGCAGCTCACTATGGCACAAGCTAGCTATGAAGAGTCGGTTGCGAACTATAACGCGACAGTGACACAAGCGTTTCATGATGTTGCCGATGTGGTGACCAGCTCTAAAGCCTTAAATGGCCGTTTGCAGAAAACACAAGATGCCGTTAATGCCGCGCAAGATGCCTATCAGATCGCCAATAACCGTTATCGCGGCGGGTTAGCCACTTACCTTGATGTGCTGGCTGCAGAAGATGCTCTGTTGGGTAGCCAGCGGGCTTTAGTGAATCTGCAATCACGTGCGTTCTCTCTTGATGTTGCTTTGATCCACGCGTTAGGCGGCGGTTATCAGGCTGCTCGGTCTTGATTTAATACAGGAATTTTAAAATGACTCAGATGAATTCAGATACCACGATGGACCAATTCGACGATGAGTTTGATGCCTCGCGTGCCGGTGCATCTCGTAAAAAAGGCTTTATCGGTCTCGCTGCTGCCATTGCACTGGCCGGTGCGGGTTATGGTTGTTATTGGTATTTCTTTGCTTCCAGTTACGTGTCGACGGATAACGCCTATACCGCGGTTGAGTTGGCAGAAGTGACGCCAGCCGTTGGTGGCATCGTGAAAGCTGTGAACGTAGTTGATACCCAGCAAGTGAAGAAAGGCGAAGTATTGGTTGTGTTAGATGACACCGATGCACGTCTGGCGCTGGCGCAAGCGGCGGCTGATCTGGGGCTGGCAAAACGTCGGGTTCACAGTTATCTGGCCAATGATGAAGGATTGTCTGCCCAAGTTAAGGCACGCGAAGCGGATGAAAAACGAGCGCAGGCACAACTGGAAGCTGCACAAGCTGATTTGAATCGTGCCCAGGTTGATCTGCAACGTCGTCAGGCATTGTCTGCTTCTGGTTCCGTTTCGGGCGAAGAGCTGACTAATGCGAAAAATGGTCTGGCGCAGGCACAGGCTAATTTGACCTCTGCCCGTGCAGCAGCGGCACAAAGCAGCGCGAATCGCCTATCGACCATTGGTTCGAAGAAAGCGAATGCGGCGCTGACAGTGGATACGACTGTGGAAACCAACCCGGAAGTGTTGCTGGCGAAAGCCCGTTATGAACAGGCACAAATTGATCTGGAACGTACAGTCATCAAAGCGCCTGTTGATGGCACGATTGCGAAACGTCAGGTACAAATCGGCCGTCGAGTGCAGATCGGCGCGCCTTTGCTGAGTGTGGTACCGACACAAAATATTCACGTGGATGCCAATTTCAAAGAAGTGGAATTACGCAATGTGAAAATCGGTCAGCCAGTCGAAGTTACCGCTGATATTTATGGTGACAAAGTGGTGTATCACGGCACAGTGAGTGGTTTGTCTGGTGGCACTGGCTCTGCGTTTTCCATGATCCCGGCGCAAAATGCAACCGGCAACTGGATCAAAGTAGTTCAGCGTCTGCCGGTTCGTATCACGCTTGATGCCAATGAGATGAAACATCGCCCACTGCAGGTTGGCTTATCGATGGAAGCGACCATTGACACTTCTGCTGCTCAATAGATC
>CAIZDF010000440.1 GCA_903931645.1 uncultured Tolumonas sp. | reverse complement strand
ATCAACACTGCCTTACCATTCACCAGCAGCAGGCCATTTTTGATTTCCACACTGCGAAAGCCGATGTCATAAGCTTCGGCTTCCACCAGCACACCGTCGTTAGTTTCCAGCGCTACCACCAAACGATAAAGGTTTGGCACTTCCGCCGACCACTGGCGCGGTTCTTTAACTGGCAAACTCAATAACACACGATCGTTATAGACACCGCGTTCATCAATCGCGGTAGTACCAATCGCACGACGTTCGCACAAAATGGCCTCATCACCGTCATACAACCAGATCGCGACACGATGGGCGGGAATATCACCGGCCACATCGACCGTCAGATGCAGTTGCGCATCACGATAACAGGCATCCAACTCTGGGCGTGCTTGCACGTTCACTAAACGGGTTTCCGGTTTATGCAGCAGTGTCACATCACGGAAAATACCGCTCATGCGCCACATATCCTGATCTTCCAGATAACAACCGTCCGACCAGCGCAGCACTAACACCGCCAGTCGGTTACTGCCGGCTTGCAGATAGGGCGTTAAATCAAATTCCGCCGGCAAACGACTGTCTTGCGAGTAACCCACCCACTGTCCGTTACACCACAGATAAAACGCCGAGTTCACACCATCAAAAATAATGCGCGTCTGACCTTGGCTGCACCAATCGTCAGCAACTTCAAAGTTGGTGGAATAACAGCCGGTTGGGTTTTCTTTCGGCACAAACGGTGGGTTACAGGGGAACGGATATTTCAGATTGGTATAAATTGGAATGTCATAACCATTCATCTGCCAGTTGGATGGCACCGGTAGCGGCTGGCTATCAGGCAGATCCGCGTTTACCCAGGCATCTGGCACCAATTCCGGTGCGGCAAAGTAACTGAATTGCCAGTCACCATTGAGGCTCACTTTGGAAGAAGAGGCAATATCCTGACGTGCAAATTCCAGATCACGCCAGCTGCTTTGCGGTGTATGTGCCGCTAATCGATGAATGGACGTAACGGTCGGATTTTCCCAATCACGACGCGACAGATACTGAGCAAGTTGCATAAACACTCCTCTTGATGGTCATTTTTGCTCATCGCATCCGCGAAACAGGAACGCGACAGTGCACAATAAAACCATCATAAAGAGCGCGGGGAAAACTAACCGCCAGATTTGTTCGATGACGTGATCACCATCATAAAATAGATGTAATCGATTACACGGCAATAACAAAAAAGGGGGAATCAGCTTCCCCCCAGTGTCAACTCATCAATGGATCGACAGATCGAGCTCCGGTAATTGTGCATCAATCAGTTTATGCCACAAAGCAATTACCGCTGCTCTTTTCGCCTGCAATTCTTGACCATCGATGATGCGGGTGATGCCGGACAGCGTGCAACGATGCGCGCGATCACGAATGGCCAAATAGGCTTTTTTCAGTGTAATCGATTCCTCGTCAGTCAACAGACCGGCAGCCACACAAGACTCAAAGATCCGCACATTATCCGACCAGCGCGTTAACAAAACCGGTTGTTGTTGCGCATAAGCCAGCACCAGAAACTGGGCAATAAACTCGATTTCGTTCATGCCGCCAGCACCTTGTTTTAAATCGAACTGCTCGGCGGTGCCTCGTAACAGGTGCTTGCGCATTTTGTCGCGCATATCGGCGACCGATTTCGCCAGCGTGTGGATCTCGCGCGGCTGACTCAACACTGCAGCCCGTACCCGTTCAAAGTCTGCCAATAAGGTCGCATCGCCATATACCGCGCGTGAACGCACCAAAGCCTGATGCTCCCACACCCACGCTTCATGCAATAAATATTGCTCATAAGCGGCAACCGAGGACACCAGCATGCCGGAATCGCCAGACGGACGCAGGCGCATATCAACTTCATACAACATGCCGGAAGGCGTGCGGGCACTGAATAAATGAATGATTTTCTGCGCCAAGCGCACATAAAACTGCCGCACATTGACGGGTTTATCACCCACGGTGTAACCATCATGATCCCCGCCATGCAGGAACACCAAATCCAGATCGGAGCCATAACCCAGCTCAATGCCACCCAGCTTGCCATAGGCAATCACGGCAAAGTTTTTCTCACCCGTTTTGGCGGTCAGCGGCGGCACACCGTGTTTCGCGGTCAACTGCGCCCATGCCTGATTGACCACTTCCGTCAACAAAGCTTCGGCCAGCCAGGTCAGATGGTCACTCACCTTCATCAACGGCAAAGCACCGGCGATATCCGCAGCCACGATTTTTAGCAATTGAATCTGCTTAAACTGCCGCAGCGCTTCCATCTGCTGCTCAACATCATCTTCCGGCACGCGCAACAGATATTGGCGTAATTCATCACGATATTGATCGAGTGGTGTTGGGTTATACAGTTGGGCCGGATCGAGTAATTCGTCCAGCAGCACCGGATAACGCGCCAGCTGTTCCGCCACCAGCGGGGTCGCCGCACACAGTTTCAACAGTTGTTTCAGCGCACCGGGGTTTTCCGCCAACAATTGCAGGTAGGCGGAACGGGTGGCGATATGCAGTAATATTTTACGGATCCGGCTCAACAGCTCGGTCGGTGCTGAATCTTGCACGAGCTGACTCAATAACCGCGGCATCAGCTTGCCTAATGCCTCTCGCCCTTGCGGGCCGATGGGCCGGTGCAGACATTCATCACGTAACTGTGTTAATTCAGTGGCTAATTTCTCCGCTTCCACCACATTTTGCTGTTGCAGCAGAGGTACGAGATCATCGGCAGGCAGATGGCTGTGCCACATATCCTGCCAGATGCTCGGCACATCTGACTCTTGTTCTTCTTGCTCGCCAATCACTTGCCGGAACAGCTGACTGATCGATGCCAACACCTGTTCCAGTGCTTGTGCAAAAACATCCCAAGTTGCGTAGCCCATCGCCACCGTCAACCGTAGACGATCGCGATCGTTATCCGGTAAGGTCTGAGTTTGCTGATCGGCAATTTCCTGCAGAATATTTTCGACCCGGCGTAAATAACGGTAACCAGAAAAGAGCGTCTGATATTCTGCGTCGGTCAGCACATGATGTTGTTGTAAGGCTTTGAGCGCCGCAGGCATATGCCGAACCTGCAATTCGGGTTCGCGCCCCCCCCGGATCAGCTGATGCGCCTGCACAATAAACTCGACGTCACGGATGCCACCCGCCCCCAGCTTAATATTGTCTGTTAAGCCTTTGCGGCGCACTTCCGCGACAATCATGGCCTTCATTTTGCGCAGCGCATCAATAGCACCGAAATCGACATAGCGACGATAAATGAACGGTTTCAGCATCTGCATCAGATAACGGCCATCGTCATTTTCCGGCCCCATCAGACGCGCCTTCACCATGGCGTAACGCTCCCAGTTGCGGCCATGCTGCTGGTAATACTCTTCCAGTGCGGCAAAACTGGCGACCAATGGGCCAGAATCACCAAACGGGCGCAGACGCATATCGACGCGATACACTTGGCCATCGGCCGTTTGCTGATGCAACGCATTGATCAACTGCTGGCCTAAACGGGTAAAAAACGATTGATTATCCAATTCACGCCGCCCACCTTGTGTGGCACCGCGTTCCGGATAAGCAAAGATCAGATCAATATCAGAGGAAAAATTCAGCTCACCGCCGCCCAGTTTGCCCATGCCGAAAATCAGCATGCGCTGCGGCTCACCGCTGTCGCGTCCAATCGGCGTGCCGACTTCACGACACATCTTGGCATACAGCCAGTCATAAGCCGCGACAATCAGACTTTCCGCCAGCAAAGACAGATGGGTAAAACTCTCTTCCACTTCCGCAAAACCCAGCAATTCGCGCCAGGCAATCAACACCATATGGTGACGGCGGAATTGCCGCAAAATACGCTTCAGGCTCTCTTCACTATCCGCGGCTTGCAACGCCATGTGTAATTGCTGCGGATAATCGGCACTCCGTTGTGCTTGTAAATAGCACTCACTGGTCAGCATTTCCGCCAGCATCGTTGGGGAGCTGATCACGGCTTCGCCAACAAAATCGGATAACGCCAGCAGGCGTAATAACATCGGTTGATGAGATAAAAACAGGGTTTGCTGTTCTGTGTTCGCCCGCTCCAGCAGGCGTTGCCACTGCTTATTCGCTAAATCAGACAGTAATACTGGTAAAGGAATGGCATGCGATGAGGTCATATGAAGGCAATCCGTTGACAAGAATTACCTAAAGCATAACAGCATCCCGATGATGGCGGGATGCTGAGAGTATCAATCTGTGATTTCGGCGCAGGCCGCACAAATACCCTGTAATTCCAAAAACTGCGGGATCATTTTGAACTGATGCGTCGCTGCCTGCTGTTCCAGCGCCTCCACCAATGACTCGGGGATCGGTACTTCCTGCACCAAACCACAGCGGTGACAGATCAGCAGTTGGGTAACATGCGCACAGTGCTGATGATGACACACCATGTATTTCTGGATCGACTGGATATAGTGCACCATGCCTGCTTCGACCAGAAACGCGAGTGCACGATAGACTGTCGGCGGTTGCCAATGTACCTCTTGGCCACGCAATAATTGCAGCACGTCATAGGCACTCACCGCACGATCAGCCTGCAACAGCGCATCCAGCACCAGCTTACGGTTGGTGGTCAAGCCAGCCTGATTGTGCTCACAACGGGGTGATGCATGTTGCATGTGTCGCTATCTCCTGAATATCCAGATACTTCCTAAGGATACCGAATCACTGCCCTTTCAGCAGCAAAAAACATGATTGAGAATCCTTTTCATCAAGAGTGTTATGTTATAACATCCTCCGCACTTTGTAACCTGCAGGTGCTGTTTTATGCCGCATTCACACTCTTCTTCGACACCACGACCTGCCGCCAGTCTGTTCTGGTCTGCCGGGCAACGTTTGTTGCTGGCGTTACTGATGCTGTTACCGATCTGGGCATTACTGTTATGGAGCATGAACTAAGATGCTGCATTGCGAAAATCTGACACTGGGCTATGACCGTCACCCCGCCATTCACCATCTGAATGTGCATATCCCGGCGGGTGAGCTGCTAGCCATTGTCGGCCCCAATGGGGCCGGTAAATCGACGTTACTGAAAGGCATTATGGGGCAACTGAAACCGCTGCAGGGTCAGTTACACCTGCGTGATATCGCGCGTGAACAAATCGCCTATTTACCGCAACAATCGCGAATCGATCGTCAATTCCCGATCAGCGTGACCGAACTGGTCGGCATGGGCTTATGGCATCAGCTTGGCAGTTTTGGCCGCCTGACCAAAGCACATCGCCATCAGATCGAACATGCGCTGGAAGCGGTAGGCATTCAGGGTTTTGCTAATCGACCGATTGCCTCGCTCTCCGGTGGTCAGTTGCAACGCACACTGTTTGCCCGTCTGTATCTGCAAGATGCACAGCTGATCCTGCTGGATGAGCCGTTTAATGCCATCGATAGCCGTACTTGCCAAGATCTGCTGCAGTTATTACACCACTGGCATGAGCAGGGCCGCACCATCCTGGCCGTGCTGCATGATAACGAGCAGGTGCGTCATCATTTCCCACAAAGTCTATTACTGGCTCGCCAGTTGGTTGCTTATGGCAACACAGCCGAGGTGATCACGCCGGAAAATTGGCAACAGGCTCGTCATCAAATTGAATCGTTCGATGAACATGCACCGATTTGTCATATCGCAGAAAAGGATGTTGCCTGATGTTAGCGTTATTCTGGCAGTGGTTGATCGCGCCATTTGCTGAATTTGATTTTATGCTGCGCGCACTGGCCGGTTGTATTGCGCTCTCACTCAGCGCACCACTGGTCGGTGTATTTCTGATGTTACGCCGCATGAGCCTGACCGGTGATGCAATGGCGCATGCCATTTTACCCGGTGCCGCATTAGGTTATCTGGTGGCCGGTTTGTCGGTAGAAGCCATGACCATCGGCGGTTTACTCGCTGGCGGGCTAGTAGTGATCCTCTCCGGTTTTGTCGCGCGACTCACCGAAAGCGGTGAAGACAGCAGCCTGGCCGCGTTTTATCTCATCTCTATGGCGCTGGGGGTGATGATCATCTCAGTACATGGCAGCAGTGTTGATCTGTTACATGTGTTGTTTGGTTCCGCACTGGCACTCAACGATGCCGCGTTATGGCTGCTGGGCAGTGTCACCTCACTGACTTTGGTGCTATTGGCGTTACTCTATCGCCCATTAGTGATGGAATGCCTCGACCCCGATTTTCTCGGCAGCGTCAGCCGCATGGGACCGGTCGCACACATTGCCTTCCTGCTGTTAGCGGTGTTGAATCTGATCGCGGGCTTCCACGCCATTGGTACCTTGATGGCAGTGGGGATCATGATCCTGCCCGCGATCACCGCCCGTTACTGGACGAATCGCCTAAGCCATCTGCTATTCATTTCCGTCATATTGGCGATGTTTAGCAGCTTTGTCGGTTTACTCACCTCTTATCATCTGGGTTGGCCAACCAGCCCCGCGATTATTCTGACGCTTGGTGTTGGTTATTTCCTGTCGATTATTTTAGGCCGTCAAAGCGGTCTGATCTGGCGTTATGTACGCCGTTCTCATCTGCAAGCGTAAGGAGTTTTCATGAATTATTTTCGTCTGCTCACCACCACACTCATCACTAGCGCGCTTTGTACACAGACTGTCTTCGCAGCCGACAAAATTAATGTCGTCGCCAGCTTTTCTATTCTGGGCGACTTAGTGCAACAAGTGGGCGGTGAGCATGTCAGCGTCTCGACACTCGTTGGTCCGAACGGGGATGCACATGTCTATCAACCGACCCCGCAAGACACGATCCGTCTGACGAAATCACAGCTGTTTGTGGTTAACGGTTTAGGTTTTGAAGGTTGGATGGAACGACTGGTTTCTGCCAGTCATTACAAAGGGAAAGTGATCACCGCTAGTCAGAGCATCAAACCACAAACATTTACAGATACTGATGACAACAAGGCAGCGCCACATACGGCACAAGATCCGCATGCGTGGCACAGTATTCCTAATGCCGTGCAATATGTGCACAACATTGCCGATGGTTTAAGCCAGATCGACCCCGAACACAAAGTGGAATACCAGGCGAATGCCGGCAACTATATCCAACGATTAGAGCAACTGGATAAGTCATTACTGCAGGAATTTGCCGCCATTCCGGCAGACAAACGCAAAATGATCACCAGCCACGATGCCTTTGGTTATCTGTCTGCCCGTTATCAAATCACCACCATTGCCCCACAAGGCATGAGTACGGAATCAGAAGCCTCGGCCAGTGATGTGGCTAAAATCATCAAACAGATCCGCAAAGAAAAGATCAAAGCGCTGTTTGTCGAAAACATCTCTGATCCGCGACTGATGCAACAGATCAGCAAGGAAACCGGCGTTAATCCCGGTAAAGAATTGTTCTCGGATGCCCTTTCCGACAAGAGTGGCCCGGCCTCTACCTATCTGGATATGATGCATTACAATACGACTCAAATCCTTTCTGCGTTGAAACAGTAATGAGCAAACGGTTTTTTCTTTTTGTTTTACTGAGCCTCGCCACACCGCTGGCGATGGCTCATCCTCATGCCTGGATGGATCTGCAAACCCGCTTTCTGATTGATAAACAGCAACAGTTAACCGGGCTGGATCTGATTTGGCATTTCGATGATATGTATTCCGCCAATATCATTGAAGATATGAAACAAAAGAAAGAACCTCTGGCAAAGCAGTATCAGGATTTTGCCAAAGACAGCATCGAATTTATGGCTTCCGAAAACTGGCTAACCCATTTGAATGTCAACGGAAAACCGGTCACGTTCACCAAGCCAACGGCCTATCGAACTGAAAAAGAGGAATATCACATCAATTTACATTTTGTATTGCCGTTGAAAGAGCCACTGCCCGTAAAAGGTAATACGTTTACCTTATCTATTTATGATTCCACCTACTATGTCGAAATGTTGCATCATAAAGCCAGTGCAGTCTCTGTTTCTGATGATGCAGCTGGATTATGTAGCGCCAAATTAGAAATACCCAAACCCCCGGAAGATATCAGTGCTTATGCCGCCTCGCTGGATGTGACGCAACAAAGTGATAAAGGCTTAGGTACGCTGTTTGCAGAAAAGGTTGTGCTGACATGTCATCCCTGAACAATGAATATCAATATCGCATCAACTTTATCTTACTACTGACAGGTTTCCTGACGCTGTGTGGCATTTTGCTTGCTGGAGTTCTGCACTGGCAGTGGCTGAGCTGGCAGATGTTGCAATGGCAAGGGCAACTACACAAAGAGATGGCCGTCTTATTACGCGCCGCTTTAACACCCAATCCTGAAACTAAAATTTTCTTATTGGGGCTGTGTTTTCTTTACGGTGTCTTTCATGCCGTTGGCCCCGGGCACGGCAAAGCGGTACTCAGCACCTATCTGGCCACGCACAACAGTCAGCTAAAACGCGCAATGTGGATATCACTGGGTGCCGCACTGATGCAAGCTTTGGTGGCCATCCTGCTGATGACCATTGTCGCCGCCATTTTCGGCTGGACACAGATCCGTGCCCAGCAATTTGGTATGCAGTTAGATCATGTCAGCTTTTGGTTAGTCGCGTTACTCGGCGGTTATCTCAGCCTGCGTGCCGCTTATCGGCTTTATCTGTTTTGGCGCAACCGATCCACAGTCCATGCTATTAAGATCCAAAAAATACAACCAATGAACAGCAAAATCACGGTTGGCATTAGTAATACTGGCCCGTCATCTCATTCACATGTGCACACCGATACTTGTGGCTGCGGCCATGCGCATACACCAGATATCGTTCAGTTGAATAAAGCACAAGACTGGCGCGGTCAGCTGGCGATCATGTTCACGATGGGGATCCGCCCCTGCACCGGCGCACTGTTGATTTTGGTGTTAGCCAAATCCATTGGTCTTTTTATGCTGGGCATTGCCGCGGTGTTATTGATGGCGCTGGGTACAGCAGGCACGGTCTGCCTGCTGGCCTGGTTTAGCCATAGCATGCGCCATCT
>CAIZDF010000439.1 GCA_903931645.1 uncultured Tolumonas sp. | reverse complement strand
TGGCTGCATCAGCGTTTTGAAGGCATCGCCGATGATGACCAGATGACCCGTAACATGGTCGGTGCCAGCATTGCTATCGACATGGCGCGCGTGTTGTCGCGGGAAGGGGTAAAAGATTTCCACTTCTACACGCTGAACCGCTCTGAGCTGACTTACGCCATCTGTCATACCTTGGGTGTGCGTCCGAAAGCGTAATCAGCCGGAATATAAAAAAGGCGCCATACATTGCTGTATCGCGCCTTTTTTCATGCCGTTTCGGCCGTTAAGCAATGTTCGCGTCCAATAACACTTTGCGTAAACGGCGTAAGCCTTCCACCATTTTCTCCGGTTCAGTATGACTGAAATTCAGGCGGATATACCCGTGTGGCGGATTGCTTTCTGCAAAGAACGCTTCACCCGGCATAAAAGCCACACCGGCTTCTAGTGCAATTTTTAACAGCGGGCGGGTATCCACCGTGTTTTTCAGTTTTAACCAGAAAAACAGCCCGCCGGATGGGATCTGCCACTCCGCCAGATCGGCAAATTCACTCTCCAGTGCCGCTGCAAACGCATCGCGATGGACACGGTAGAATTCCCGTAACCGTTCCAGACGTTGTGGTTTATCGGCGGAGTTCATGTACTCCAGCGCCAGCCATTGTCCTGGACGGTTGGTATGCAGGTCAGCTGCTTGTTTCAGACGCACCAGATGCGTGATCAAATCAGGGTGCGCAATCAGATAACCAACACGTAAACCGGGGATCAGCACTTTGGAAAACGAACCAAAATAGATCCACGGTGCGGTTTTCAGAAATGAGCAGATCGGTGGTTTGGCCAGGTTGTCATAATCCAGCTCGCAATACGGCTCGTCTTCAATCAACGGCAGGTTGTATTGATCGAGTAACGCCGCTACGGCTTGACGAGAAGCCACGTCATAACACGTGCCAGACGGATTTTGGAAACTCGGGATCAGATAAGAGAAACGCGGTTTGTGGTCACGGATCTGATGTTCAAAATTGCTGATATCCGGCCCTTTATTGCCAAGCTTAATGCCTTGGCATTGCGCCTGAAACAGATTAAAACACTGCAGTGCCGCCAGATAAGTCGGCGATTCAACCAGCACGTTACTGTTGGGGTCGATGAACAGTTTCGAGACTAAATCCAACCCTTGCTGGGAGCCCGACAAAATCAGCACCTGATTGGCATCACAGGCGATGCCTTTTTGGCGCGCTTCGGCGGCAATCGCTTCGCGCAGCTCGGGTTCACCCTCACTCATGCCATATTGTCTAACCTTGTTGGGTAACACGGACCAGTCAATATCCGGAAAACTGCCTTCCGCAGGCAAGCCGCCTGCGAATGAAATGATATTTGGCTTTTGCGCGCTGGCTAAGATTTCTCGGATGATTGAGGATGTGAGATGTTGGATACGCTCGGCAAACATGCGGCCTCCGGTTATGCGGGCATGAGTTTGTTTAATTGCTATTTCTGATGCAGGACGATAAATTCTAGGAAATTATCGGTAGATACGTCAGTGAAGTTGACCTATCTTGCCAGTGCACTCAATTAAGTCAATATGGTTGACCAAAATAATCAAAATTCGCTCAATGCAGCGTTAGAGTTGTTCCATTTTGCCTTCCGTGCGTTCACCTCCGGCCCTGATGCGATATTGGCGGAACAGGGGTTAGCACGTGTGCATCATCGTATTCTCTATTTTGTCGGGCGCAACCCAGCTATCAGCGTGAATGCATTGCTGAAAATTCTCGGCGTCAGTAAACAGGCGCTGAATGGCCCGTTACGCGCGTTAAAAGAGCTCGATTTGATTGCGGCGAATGCCGATGAATTTGATAAACGCATCAAGCGTTTAACGCTGACCATCTCAGGGCAAGCGCTGGAAAATCGCTTATCGCAAAGCCAACGCGAGCTGATGACGCAAGTGTTTAGCGACGCGGGTAGCGAAGCCGAGCAGCAGTGGCGCGCTGTTATGCAAAAATTGGCGGAAACCAAATTTGCCCATCTGCTGAGTCACGGCTACAACCCACCAACGGAAGTCAGCGACGACTGAATTTACGTTCCTGAACAAATTTCTTCCAGCTCACAAAAAAGAGGCTCGATACCACCAGTATTGCGCCTTTTTTGTTTTTGCCGCGTATCACTTTTTTACTCTATGCTTTTTGATACCAGCCTTGGGAGATCCGCGACATGCAGCGATTTAGCACCAGTAATGAGTTACGTCTGTCGGAATTGATCGGTTCGCTCAGTCATGCGTTGGATATCACCGAAGGGCAGCCGGAAGGGCACTGTGTGCGCTGTTGCTGGATCGGCATGCAGCTCGGTGAGCGGCTCGGTTTACCGGCACAGCAATTACATGAACTGTATTACATGTTGCTACTGAAAGATCTGGGCTGTAGCAGTAATGCCGCGCGGATCTGCGAGTTATATCTGACCGATGATCTGCGTTTTAAACACGATTTTTCGCAAGTCGATAGCAGCATCGCCAACGTGGTGACGTTCGTATTAAAACATACCGGCTTGCAGGCCGGCTTAAGCGAACGCTTCAGCAGCCTGTTTACCATTTTTCGCAACGGTGAGCAGATCGCGACGGAACTGATCCAAACCCGCTGTCAGCGCGGGGCGGAAATTGCCCGGCAGCTGCGGTTTAGTGAACCGGTAGCACAAGGCATTTTGTCGCTGGATGAACATTGGGATGGCGGCGGTAAACCGGAAGGGCTGGCGGGTGAGCAGATCCCGCTGTATGCGCGAATTGCGTTGCTGGCGCAGATCGTTGATGTGTTTCATTCCGCCAGTGGGCCGGTAGCGGCGCGCAAAGAGGTGCAGCAGCGCGCGAAAAAATGGTTTGATCCAGCGCTAGTTCAGCTGTTTGAGCAAGTTTCTAATAATGACACTTTCTGGCAAACACTGGCGTCACCGACCTTAGAGCAGCAGGTGTTTGCGTTGTTAGCCGGTGAAGGCGAGCGGCCGTTAGATGAAGACTATCTGGATGAGATCGCCGCCGCCTTTGGTCAGGTGGTTGACTCGAAAAGCCCGTACACCGCCGGCCACAGCGGCCGGGTGGCGTTGTATACCGATATGTTGGCGCAGGAGTTGGGTTTATCACCGGAACGGCGGCGTTGGCTGAAACGCGGTGCTTTGTTGCACGATGTCGGCAAGCTGGGCGTGAGTAATACGATTTTGGATAAACCCGGCAAACTGAATGCCGAAGAGTGGGCGGCGGTGCAGCGGCATGCCGAATTTACTGAAAATATTTTAAGCCGGATTTCGGCCTTTGCGGAGCTGGCGCGGGTGGCGGGCGCGCATCATGAACGGCTGGATGGTAAAGGTTATCCGAAAGGGCTGAAAGCCGAGCAGATCGCGCTGGAAACCCGCATCATTACCACCGCCGATATCTTTGATGCGATCACCGCGGCCCGACCGTATCGTGGCGCGATCCCCATTCCGAAAACGCTCGATATCATGGCGGAATCGGTAGGCACCGCGATTGATGCCGACTGTTTTGCCGCACTCAATCGGGTGATTGAACGTCTGGAGTTGCCGGTGCCGCAACCAGCGTAAAGCGTTCTAATCGTGCCAGTGCCAGATCGAAATCAAACGCCTGCAGATGATTATTGATCTGCTGTAATTCCGCCAGCGGGATCAGGGCCTGTAAACCGGGCTCCAGCTGAGCGTACAGATCTAATGCGCTGCAATCATTATCGCCAATCAGCTTCCGCAGTGTTGCCAACGCTTCGTCAGTGACACGTTGTAAATGCTGGGTGGTAGTGGCCAACTGCAGATCATGCGGAATGATTTGCGTGTTGATTTGGCGGCAGAGTTGCTGCAGTGTGCTATCCAGCTGATTGGTCATCACCAGTAAACCTGCCATGTCAGTGGAATGACTCAGTGCTTTTTCCAATTGTGCGGCCAGATCGGATACCGCGCTGGCGCCAATATTGGCGGCCACCCCTTTCAGACTGTGGGCTAATGGTTTGGCAATGGTTGGCTGTTGTTGTGCCATTAAATCGCGGATACGGGCCGGAATGCCACCTTGTTCATGGCAAAATTGCTGTAATAACTGCAAATAGAGGGTTTGGTTACCATTAACCCGCTGTAACGCGGTTTGGCTATCCAGCCCATCTAGTTGCAATAGCGGGAGTGAATTATTGGCGACGCTTTGTCGACTACCGCTAAGTTTGTGAACCAGATAATGGCTCAGCAGTTTATAGAACAACTGTGGATCAATCGGTTTTGCAATATGGTCGTTCATGCCTTCGGCCAGACAACGTTCGCGTTCATCCTGCAGTGCGTGTG
Organism: uncultured Tolumonas sp.; assembly: GCA_903931645.1. Classification (GTDB taxonomy): domain Bacteria; phylum Pseudomonadota; class Gammaproteobacteria; order Enterobacterales; family Aeromonadaceae; genus Tolumonas. The sequence continues at coordinate 1,421 of CAIZDF010000439.1, read as the reverse complement.
CAGTCATGGCAATGATCGGGAGTTGTTGAAAACGGGCATCGGCGCGGATCGCCAGCGTGGCTTCATGGCCATCTAAGCCCGGCATCTGCAGATCCATAAACACCAGATCGTAATGTGTTGGCTCATGAGAAAACAGTAACGACATCGCTTCATGGCCATTGGCGGCTACGTCGGTTTGGATACCGCTGGCGAGCATCATTTCGACAGCAATTTGCTGATTGATCGGGTTATCTTCCGCTAGCAGCACGTTGGCTTGCCGGAATTGCGGTAAGACCAGATGCTCGAATACAGCCATGGTTTCACCTTGTGGTGGGGCAAACAGCCGCATCAGACAATCAACCACCTGCGACTGGCTGATCGGCTTGGTCAGGAAACCCTCAATACCGGCGGCTTTGGCTTCTTGCTGAACATCGTCATAACTAAACGCTGTGACCAGCACCATGCGAGGCGGTAACGGTAATTCCCGAGCGTGTTGTGCCAGCACAATGCCATTCATCTCCGGCATCTGCCAATCGGTCATCAGCAGGTGAAATGGCGTACCTTCCTGATTGGCTTGCTGCAAGCGTTGCCACGCTTGGTTAGCACTGGTTACCGCTTCGGCATGCAGCGGTAATTGCTGTAATGCGGCGAGCAAAATATCGCAGGCTACCGCATTGTCATCGACCACCAAAACCCGCAATCCGGTGATGGCACCGGGGATCAGCCGGCGTTTCTCGTTCATGATTTGATTGGCGGTAAGTTGGATGGTAAATGAAAATTCACTGCCGACATCAGGTTCGCTTTTTACCTGAATGGTGCCACCCATTTGCTCGACTAAATGGCGGGCAATGGTCAGGCCTAAACCGGTGCCACCGAAACGACGAGTAGTCGAGCCATCGGCTTGCGTAAAAGCTTGAAACAGGCGGCTGGTTTGTTCCGGCGTCATGCCAATGCCGGTATCACGGATAGTAAATTGTAGCGTCAGCTGGTCGTCATCACGCGCTTGCTGGCGCACCTGCAAATGCACATAACCCTGTTCGGTAAATTTCACCGCGTTACTGACCAGATTGATTAAGATCTGGCCCAGCCGTAACGGGTCACCAAGCAGACTGCGTGGAATATCCGGCGCGATATCAAATAGCAGCTCCAGCCCTTTTTCATTCGCCCGTTGTGATGACATGACCGACAGATTGGCCAATACATCATCGAGATTAAAGGCGATATGTTCCAGTTTCAGCTGATTGGCTTCAATTTTGGACACATCGAGAATGTCATTGATGATACCCAGTAACGACGTGCCGGCCTGATGAATTTTATTCAGATAGTCGCGCTGTTTCGCCGACAGTTCGGTTTTCAGCGCCAGATAAGCCAGCCCGATCACCGCATTCATCGGCGTGCGGATTTCATGGCTCATGTTGGCCAGAAACATCGATTTGGTACGG
>CAIZDF010000438.1 GCA_903931645.1 uncultured Tolumonas sp. | reverse complement strand
GATTTCAAATCGAACGAATATGCCAACCTGCTGGGCGGTGAACGTTATGAGCCGCAGGAAGAAAACCCGATGCTGGGCTTCCGGGGTGCCGGTCGTTATGTTTCGTCGACGTTCCATGACTGTTTTGCGCTGGAATGTGAAGCAGTGAAGCGGGTGCGCAATCACATGGGGCTGACCAATATCGAACTGATGGTGCCGTTTGTGCGAACGGTGGCGCAGGCAAAAGCCGTGATTTCGCAGTTGGAAACCGAAGGGCTGAATCGCGGCGAGAATGGTCTGAAAATCATCATGATGTGTGAGATCCCATCGAATGCCTTGCTGGCTGAACAATTCCTGCAACATTTTGATGGCTTCTCTATCGGATCTAACGATATGACACAGTTAACGCTGGGCTTAGATCGCGACTCGGGTCTGGTATCAGAGCTGTTTGATGAGCGTAACGACGCAGTCAAATCCTTGCTGGCAATGGCGATTGCGGCGGCCAAAAAACAGGGTAAATACGTCGGTATTTGCGGGCAAGGCCCATCGGATCACATCGATTTTGCTCTGTGGCTGAAAGACCAAGGGATCGATAGTTTATCGCTGAACCCGGATACCGTGGTGCAAACCTGGTTAGCATTAGCGGAATAGCACGTCGTCAGTTTGCCACCACATTACCTCTATGATGTGGTGGCCTTTTTTATTTCTGACGCTGTAAATGCATGATTTCCATCAGTTTGGCGGTGATCTCTTCCACCGAATAGTTCGTGGTGTTGAGATAAGGGATCTGATGTTTACGATACAGCGCTTCCACCTCAGCTAACTCCATACGGCATTGTCGCAACGATGCATAGCGACTGTTTTCACGCCGCTCCTGCCGGATCGCCGACAACCGCTCCGGGTCTATCGTTAAGCCAAACAGCCGGTTTTTATACGGTAACAACGCAGGCGGTAGTTGCAGGTGATCCATATCATCGGCAATAAACGGGTAATTCACCGCATACACGCCAAATTGCAGCGCCAGATACAGGCTGGTTGGCGTTTTTCCGCTGCGCGATACGCCTAATAAGATCACCAGAGCCAGTTCCAGATTACGCAGCGAGATGCCGTCATCATGCGCCAGTGTATAGTCAATCGCAGCAATGCGGGCGTCGTATTTCAGCATGTTGTTTTCCGTCAGCCCATAAGGCCGGCGCTGCGATGACGCGATGGGCTCGATACCCAGCTCCAGCTGTAACGGAGCAATTAGCGACTGCACGACATCCTGACAAAAACCGTGACTAGCCAGAATGATCTCTCGCACCGGCTCAGAGACGATCGAGAAAAATACCAGCGGTCTGCTGCCTGATTGCAGGTAGATGTCGTTGATTTTCTGACAGACCTCAGCGGCTTTACTGACGTTATCCACAAAAGGAATGGTATAAAAATTAGGCTCTAGCGGAAATTGCGACAACACCGCATGCCCTAACACTTCGGCGGTAATGGCAGTGCCATCAGAGATATAAAATACTGAGCGTTTCACATATACCTCATGCTCATAATGACGATGCTACGGGATATAACATGAAAAATAATCACGCGTATGAAAACAATAATTGCAATATTAAGAAGCCATCATTTCTGATGGCTTCTTTCTGGTATTAATCAAACGTAATAAAAAATCAGAATAATTTCTTCAATCCTTTCGATAAAGCATCACCGGCTTTTTG
>CAIZDF010000437.1 GCA_903931645.1 uncultured Tolumonas sp. | reverse complement strand
TCCTACCCGTGCGGCGCAGGCGAGTGAATTGGCGGCCAGTTTGCAGCACCAGAACGCAGAGGCGCCATTTGCCTTAGTCTGGGGTGAGCAGCATCTTGAATTGCGTAAACTGGATGAACCGAAACTGGGGCCGGTATTAGTCGATTTTGTTGAAGGTGCCGTCGCTCATCGGCGTAAATTCGGTGGCGGCCGCGGGCAATCGATTGCCAAAGCGGTCGGGTTGAAATCGGGCGCCAACCCCACGATTGTCGATGCTACGGCTGGATTAGGCCGTGATGCTTTTGTGCTGGCGTCGCTTGGTTGTCAGGTCACTATGCTGGAACGTCATCCGGTAGTCGCAGCATTGCTGGCGGATGGTTTGCAACGGGCACAGCAAGACAGCGAAATTGGCGACTGGATGCGTGAACGAATGTCATTACGTGCCGGTTCGGCATTAGAAAATTTGCAGCAGTTGGGTTTTACACCGGATGTGGTCTATCTTGATCCGATGTTTCCACATCGCCAAAAATCGGCCTTAGTTAAAAAAGAGATGCGGGTGTTTCAATCTTTAGTGGGCGCCGATCTCGACGCCGATGCCTTGTTGCCGGCTGCTCTGGCGGTTGCCGGCAAGCGAGTAGTAGTAAAACGCCCTGATTACGCCGGTTTTCTCAATGAGATGCCACCCAGCATGAGTATTGAAACCAAAAGTAATCGGTTTGATGTTTATATTATTGCGCGCTGATTTTAAGGTAATTATTGCGATGTGCAGTGCAGATAACGAATAAGCGACCGTCGGCGGCAGGGATGCCGCCATCGAGCCAACATGGATGTATTTACGGCGTGTCGGCGTTTCGTTATGAGTACTGCATCATTCACCGATTTAAGCTTTCAGCGTATCGGTAATCGAACTGGCCTGAGCAGCGATGCGTTGGGCGACCTGCAAAGATAATTCCGCGACATGGCTGGATTGCTGCTGCATCTCGGCCATTAATGCACCGAAAGATGAGAGCTGTTGCACCTGCTCCTGCGCGTTTTGATTACCTTGTTCGGCCATCTGCGCGCTGTGTTCCAGTGTCGTCCGCACTTGCTGGGCATTCTCTGCCAGTGCATTCACCTGTTCACTTTGATGGATCGTCGCATTCGCAATATCGCTGATACTGTCACCGAGCTGATTCGACGCCTGTTTTAATTGCTGGAAAATGCTCATGATTTGAGTCAGCGATTTTTGCGTGTGGCCGGAAAGGCTGCGTACTTCGTCAGCCACCACCGCAAAACCACGCCCATGTTCACCGGCACGGGCTGCTTCAATCGCGGCATTCAAGGCCAGTAAATTGGTTTGTTCCGCAATATGGCTGATAGCATCGACGATCCGGGTGGCATCATCCATCGCTTTTTGCCAACTATGTAGCGCCTGCTGACAATCATCGGACTGGCTGCGGGTCGTACTCGTCGCGGCATGCAAGGCACCCACCACCTGCTGACTTTGTTGCATGACTTGATCGTTCGCAGCACCTAGATCGGAGATGGTTGAAGCAGCCAATTCAACCTGATTGGCCAGATCTTGCAACTGTTGCAAAGTGGTATGCCCTTGTTGGATGGTCGATTGTGCCTGGGTGGCATTTCTTTCCATCTGCTCGACTTCGCTCACCATGCTGTGCAACTGGTCGGTTATATGTTCCAGTTGTTGCGCTTTCCGTTGCTGATCTGCGTGCAATTGTGTCAGTAACAGATTGAAACTATGGGCGATAGCACCCAATTCGCTGTTGGCATTCACGACCGGGATCTGCTCCATCTGACCACTGGAAGCCAGCTCATGAAACGCCCGTTGTAACCTCTGTAGGCGTTTAACCACCATCCGTTGCTGGAATAACCAGGCACCGATGGCATACAGCACCAATATGGCGGCCAGTGCAGCCAGCGTAATGGTGGCGGTGTGACGGCTTTTTTGCTGTTCCTCACTCAACTGTTGGCCAATCTGATGAATTTGCTGTTCCAATTGGGCAAAGTCGGTTTGCAATTGTGTTTTCATCTGTTGTTGTTGTTGTAACAGATGATTGGTGTTGCTGATCTCTTTCGGGTAACGCACCAGTACGCTATTGAGTGTGCTTAATGGTTCATCCAGCGGATATTCTGGCGCACTCGGTGTCAGTGTTAATTCATCTTGTGCCGCGCTGGTTTGTAAATCACTGAGTTTAGGTAAGGAATTAATTTTGCCCAGTTGTTCATTCAGATAATTCAGCTCAAATTGCAGCGATTGTTGTAATGCCGAGGTCGGGTTTGCCAGCAACTGTTCACGCAGTTGGGCAATTTTCAGCATGCTGGAGAGCATCTCGCTGCTTAGCTGCAGATATTGGCCGTGTTCGGTTTGTGTACTCTTCAGTGCCTGTTTTTGGATCTGCCGCAGTGCGTCATTCATTTCATCTTCAGCATGCATCAGCAGTTGAGAGGTGTTACCAGATAATTTACCCGCCGATAAATAATCACCCTGCATCTTTTCCCGCAAGGTTTGCATTGCCTTTAAAGGCGCTGCCGTCAATTTGGTTGGAAACTGTTGTAATGCAGATTCCACTTGTTTGAGCTGTTGAGCGGCATTTGTCAGATGAGTGCTATTGCCACTGCGCAGGTATTCAGCGACCAGTCGTTGGGTGGTAATGCTGATTTGATCCTGAATGTGCTCATAATCGTTTTGTTGTTGTTCCCAGCGAATTTGCTGTTTTGCCTGCCAATACAAGGTGCCGCAGAGCAAACTGGCCAGCATTAACAGCAGGAACGAGGATAAACGGGAAAATAGGGCAATTTTCATAGTCACATCATCAGGTCAGACCAATTGCCGGCACTATATGAATTTAATGTGACAGTTATGCGGATCAATTTATGACATTTTTGTGACTATACCCTTCGTGTTTGAAGTTGCAGTGTCGTTGACGGTGTTCACTCACCCCAATCACATAGCCTCTCTATGCTCATGGGGATGCATTCACTTGTCGCCTTGCTGCAATTCCAATTACTTTGGGTATAAACCGTCATGAAATAAAAAAGAGGGCGCAAGCCCTCAAATATCTATGAACGATCAAGTCAAGGAATTAGGGGATTTAGTTCATTAAAGCCAGCGCATCCGCCAGAATTTTATCGCCCCGCATCATGCCGTAATCCATGCTGTTGATAATGGCGATAGGTTTATTCAGCGCAGTGGCTTTTTTATTAAACTCATCAAATTTATAGCGAATTTGTGGACCTAACAGGCAGCAATCGTAGTTTGGTAGTGTGGCATCAAACTCTTCCATCCCGACGGCATTGATTTCGACCTCGATCCCTTTTTGGGTAGCGGCCTGACGCATTTTATTGACGACCATGCTGGTAGACATGCCGGCAGCGCAGCAGAGAAAAATCTTTTTCATGGGAAGAAGGCTCCTGTTTTTGGTCTCAAACGAAATTAGCAATAACTTGTTAACACTCTGGCATGGGGTCGAGTCAGGGTCTGTGAACTGTTTCGCAAAATAAGATATGGTATTGGCAGCGGAATGTAAGGTTGTGGTTGCTAACGCAAGAGCTGGCTTGGATTGACTAAGTAACTGATCCGGATGGTTGATCTGAAGAGTAACGGAATACGTAAATACGCGTGGCAATTACAGGTGGTTTCACCATAGAACAAACAAGGTAGAAATAACGAATGAAATATATCGGTGCGCATGTCAGCGCAGCAGGTGGGATCGAACTGGCGGTAGAACGTGCCACCGAGATCGGCGCCAATGCGTTTGCGTTGTTTACCAAAAATCAGCGCCAGTGGCATGCGCCGGATCTCACCAGCAAAACCATCAGTGCCTTTCGGCATGCCTGTGAAAAAGCCGGTTTTCTGCCTGAGCAAATCTTACCGCATGATTCTTATCTGATTAATCTTGGTCACCCGGAAGCTGAAGCGCTGGAAAAATCGCGTCTGGCCTTTATTGATGAGATGCAACGTTGTGAACAGCTCGGGCTCTGTTATCTGAATTTCCACCCCGGCAGTCATTTGAAAGCCATTTCCGAAGAAGAAAGCCTGCGTAAAGTGGCGGAATCGATCAACATCGCGCTTGATAAAACGCAAGGCGTTACTGCGGTGATTGAGAATACCGCCGGGCAGGGCACCAATCTCGGTTGGCAGTTTGAACATCTGGCGGCGATCATTGCGCAGGTGGACGATAAATCGCGCGTTGGGGTCTGTTACGACACCTGTCACGCTTTTGCCGCGGGTTACGATATGCGCACGCCAGAAACCTGTGCTGCGACGTTTGCTGAATTCGAGCGTATTGTCGGTTTTAACTATCTGAAAGGCATGCATATCAACGGCGCTAAATGTACGTTTGGCAGTCGAGTCGATCGTCATCATAGCTTGCAGGAAGGTAATCTCGGCACTGCTGTATTTGAATTCATCATGCAAGACAGTCGTTTTGATCGTATTCCGTTAATTTTGGAAACGGTGAATCCGGATATCTGGTCGGATGAGATCCGTTGGTTGCGGCAATTGGCGTAAAAATAGTTACAACCTTCCCATAGTGTCAGTCTTGAGCATTCCCAATAGGCAGTTTATGCTCAAGACTCGACCTTAGTTTTTATCAGGGCAATGCTGTGCTGCGACGTTGCGGGTTAATATTGATGCTGTTGTTAACAGGCTGGATCCCATTCCAGTCGGTTGCGGCGTGGCAATCAATGACCCGTGCTGAATTTCCACAAACTACATTGGCAGTTGAAGCGCCGATGCAAATGGTGGAATCGTGTCATGTCAGCATGCATGAAACGATGGCTTCGCCTGTCGTCACTAAGTCGGATACCCACGCTTCGCATGATATGCAGCAACATGGTTCGCAATGTACCAGTTGTTTGCCGTTGTGCACTGGTGTACCACCCGCGATTGCGCCTGTGCGCGAATTGGCGGCACAAACCCAACTGCATTTTCCCGCGGTAGATTCCCTCTATCGTGACTTCATTCCCGGTGTTCTGTCACCGCCGCCGCTCGCTCTTATCATCTGAATCTTTCAGGGCTGATTGGCTCTGTGCACTGACGTTTCTGTCAGCATTTACTTATGACTTAATTCCAGCTTTGGGCTGGTTATGCATTGATTTTCGGAGATAAGAGAATGTCTTCCACTACTACTCAATTTGCCCGTATTGCCTTGTTTGCACTGACCGCTGTCTTTGCTGCCGGATCACAGGCAAAAGAAGCAATGTCACCCCATGATATGAGCCAGATGCCGGGCATGAGCATGGATCAGTCGCAAAAAACCTATCCGCTGAATGGTCGTGTGGTGGCGGTTGATGTGGCGAACCAGCAAGTGACGCTGGAACACGATGCGGTAACCGAACTGAACTGGCCGGCGATGACGATGCCATTCAAAGTAGCGGATGCCAAATTGTTGCAAGGCTTGCAAGCGGGTCAAACCATCATGGCGATGTTCACGGCAAATGAAGGTGCTGCGCCCACCATCGTATCGCTGCATACCATGTAATACGAGATTTCGGCAGTCGTATGGCTGCTGATGATGGTTTGAATAACGCCCGGTGCGAAGCCGGGTGTGGAGTCGGGCATGAAAATATCCTCTGTTTTACTGCTGTTGGTCGGTGTTGTGGTGGGTGGTGCAGCCAGTTATGGTTGGTTTGCACATCAAGCGACCGCAGTGGCTCATAATGAGCAACCGGCAGCACGTAAAATTCTTTATTACCGCAATCCGATGGGGTTGGCGGACAAATCCCCCGTGCCAAAAAAAAACAGCATGGGTATGGATTACATTCCCGTGTATGCCGACGAAGCGCCAGCACAGCCCGCAGAGCGCAAAGTGCTGTATTACCGCAACCCGATGGGACAACCGGATAAATCGCCGGTGCCGAAAAAAGACAGCATGGGTATGGATTATATTCCGGTGTATGCCGATGCGGCGCCGGTCGAGCAAGGGGCGGTCAGTATTGATGCTACCCGCCGGCAAAATCTGGGGGTCACGTCGGTGACGGTAAAAACGGCGTCGCTTAATCGCCAAATCAAAGCCGTGGGTATGTTTGCGGTGGATGAGCGTCGGCAATACACCATTACCAGTAAGCTGGATGGCTGGGTCGATAAACTCTACGTCAATGCCACGGGGCAGATGGTGAAAGCCGGGCAAGCGCTGTTTGAACTCTACAGCCCGGAACTGATCGTGGCGCAGCAGGAATATCGTATTGCCCGGCAAACCCAACCCAATGTTGATGCTGATAAATTGTCACCCGCCGGGTTAGGTGGCGCAGCGCTGACGCGTTTGCGCTATTGGGATATTCCAGACGGCGCGATTCGTCGGCTGGCAGACGGTGGCGAAGTGAAACGCACTTTGGCACTGCAAGCCCCAACCAATGGCATTGTGATGACTAAGAATATTACCCAAGGCATGAAATTCAGTGCCGGTGAGGCGTTGTATCAGATCGCCGATCTGTCACAGCTTTGGTTATTGGTGGAGGTTTTTGAGCAAGATTTATCCGCCGTACAAGTCGGACAATCGGTACTGGTGAAAGTGAATGCTTATCCAGCAGAGACTTTTACCGGCAAATTGGCCTTTATCTATCCGACCATGAATGCGGAAACACGCACCGTGCAGGTACGCATTGAGTTAGATAACCAGCAAGGCAAACTCAAACCGGGTATGTATGCCGAAGCACGCTTACAAGTGCCCATCAGTGCGCAGGGGCAGCCAGTCATTCCGGAATCGGCGTTGATCGACAGTGGTCATCGGCAGGTGGTGTTGATTGATCAAGGTAACGGTAAATATGTGCCACGCAAAGTGCAGGTGCTGGCGCGCGGGGAAGTGCAAAATGGCGAACGGCAGGTTGCGGTTTCCGGTGTGCAGGCTGGTGAAAAGGTAGTGACACAAGCCAACTTCCTCATCGACTCCGAAAGTAACCTGCAAGCCGCCTTCTCCAGCATGGGAGGGCAGTAACCATGTTACAAAGGCTTATCCACTGGTCGTTGCATAACCTGTTTCTGGTGCTGCTGCTGACGTTGCTGACGGTTGCTGGTGGTATTTATGCGGCCATGAAAACCCCGCTGGATGCCATTCCTGACTTGTCGGATGTACAGGTGATTGTTTACACCGACTACCCCGGCCAAGCCCCGCAGGTGGTGGAAGATCAGGTGACTTATCCGCTGACTTCGGCCTTGCTGTCGGTGCCGAAAGCCAAGGTAGTACGCGGTTACTCGTTTTTTGGTTCCTCCTTTGTGTATGTCATTTTTGACGACCACACCGATCTGTATTGGGCGCGCTCGCGGGTGCTGGAATACTTAAACGGTGTATCGGGCAAATTACCGAGTGGCATTACACCGACACTTGGGCCAGATGCCACCGGTGTCGGTTGGGTGTATCAATATGCGCTGGTGGCCAAGAATCAGTCACTGGCCGCTCTGCGATCATTGCAAGATTGGACTCTGCGTTATCCACTCTCCGCCACCCCCGGTGTCGCCGAAGTTGCCAGTGTCGGCGGGTTTGTGAAGCAATATCAGGTGGTGCTCGATCCGCGCAAATTGCAAGCCTACAACATCTCGCCGGTTGAGGTGATGGATGTGGTGCGCAATAACAACCAAGATGTCGGTGGTCGTGTCATCGAGATGGCGGAAACCGAGTTTATGGTACGCGCCAAGGGTTATCTGCGCGGGCTGGATGATATTCGCCAACTGGTGGTGAAGTCGGTGAATGGTACGCCGGTACGCGTCGGTGATCTGGCGCAGGTTGAACTGACACCGAATGAGCGGCGCGGGTTAGCCGAGCTGAATGGAGAAGGCGAAGTAGCCTCCGGCATTGTGGTAGCGCGCAGTGGTGAAAATGCACTGAATGTCATTGAACAGGTTAAAACGAAATTACAAAGCCTGAAAGCCAGTTTGCCTGCTGGCACGGAAGTGGTGCCGGTGTATGACCGTTCAGAATTGATTTACCGGGCGATTGATACTCTGAAACACACGCTGCTGGAAGAGAGTGCCATCGTGGCATTGGTTTGTGTGCTGTTTTTGCTGCATGTACGCAGCGCGCTGGTGGCGATTTTAATGTTACCGGTCGGCATATTGGCGGCGTTTATTGGCATGCATCTGCTGGGGCTGAATTCCAACATTATGAGTCTCGGCGGTATCGCCATCGCCATTGGTGCGATGATCGATGCGGCAATCGTGATGGTGGAAAACGCGCATAAGCATCTGGAACGTGCGGCACCCGGCACGCCTCGGCGCGACATCATCTATGAAGCCTGCAAAGAGGTGGGGCCGGCGCTGTTTTTCTCGCTATTGATCATTACGGTCTCGTTCCTGCCGGTGTTTACGCTGGAATCACAAGAAGGCCGGATGTTCAGCCCGCTGGCATTCACCAAAACCTTCTCCATGGCTGCTGCGGCTTTGCTGTCGGTGACATTGGTGCCGGTGCTGATGCTGCTGTTTATTCGTGGCCATATCATTGCCGAGCAGAAAAACCCGATCAATCGGGTGTTGATTGCCGGTTATAAACCCTTTATTTCTGCCGTGTTGCGTTTCAAGAAAACTACCATTCTGCTGTCACTGCTGATGCTGGGGGTGACCTGGGTGCCGCTCAAACAGATCGGCAGTGAATTTATGCCGACGTTGCATGAAGGCACGCTACTCTTCATGCCGGCCGCATTGCCGGGTATGAGTGTCACCAAGGCGGCGGAGCTGATGCAGCAGCAAGATCGCATCATCAAATCCTTCCCCGAAGTGGCGTCAGTGTTTGGCAAAGCGGGGCGGGCGAATACGGCGACCGATCCGGCGCCGCTGGAGATGTTCGAAACGGTGGTGAATTTGAAACCGGAGTCGGAATGGCGCCCGGGAATGACTGCTGAAAAGCTGGTGGATGAGATGGATAAAGCGGTGAAAATGCCGGGGGTTGCCAACTCATGGACCATGCCGATCCGCGCGCGTATCGACATGCTATCGACTGGGATCCGCACACCGATTGGTATCAAGGTGTTTGGCCCCGATCTGGCCGGCATTGAGCGGATTGCCCGGCAGGTGGAACAGGCGGTGAAGCAGGTGCCCGGCACGCGTAGTGCTTATGCCGAACGTATTACCGGTGGTTATTATCTGACGCTAAACCCTGATCGTGATGCACTGGCGCGCTATGGTGTCAGCATCAATACACTGCAACAGGTGATTGCCTCGGCGTTGGGTGGGGAAACCATTACCAATACCGTGGAAGGGCGTGAGCGTTACAGCGTGATTTTGCGTTATCCGCGCGAATTGCGTGATACCCCGCAGTCGATTGCCAGTGAAGTGTTGGCGCCGACCAATAGCGGCTTGATCCCGCTGGGTCAGCTGGCGAGTTTATTACTCGAACAAGGGCCACCGAGCATCCGCACGGAAAACGCCGAATTGTCCGCTTACGTGTATGTCGACTTAGGTGATCGGGATATCGGCTCGTATGTTGCCGATGCCAAAGCCGCCGTTGATAAACAGGTCAAGCTGGAGCCGGGTTATCACTTAAGCTGGAGTGGTCAGTTTGAGTATATGGAACGCGCCAAAGCTAGGTTAGCGATTGTGGTGCCATTTACCTTGCTCATCATCTTCCTGCTGCTGTATCTCAACTTCCGCAATCTGACCGACAGTTTGATCGTGCTGCTATCGGTGCCATTTGCGCTGGTGGGCGGGATCTGGCTGATGTGGTGGCTGAACTATGCCTGGTCAGTGGCGGTGGTGGTCGGCTTTATCGCACTGGCTGGGGTGGCCGCGGAAACGGGTGTCATCATGCTGATTTATCTCGAGCATGCGTGGAAAGAAAAACAATCGACGTTGACTGGCGAGATACCAAGTATCGCCGATCTCTATGCCGCGATAGTGGTGGGGGCTGCTGAGCGAGTGCGGCCGAAGATGATGACGGTAGTGACCATCATGTGTGGTTTATTACCCATCATGTGGGGTACGGGAACCGGCTCTGAGGTGATGCGCCGGATCGCGGCACCGATGGTCGGCGGCATGGTGTCATCGACAGTGTTGAC
>CAIZDF010000436.1 GCA_903931645.1 uncultured Tolumonas sp. | reverse complement strand
TCTGATATTGCGGGCGTTAGTGCGAAATGGGGTTGAGTTGAGCTTGTTAGTGGGGGGATTACCTAACACCAGCCGCGGGTTATTTTGTTCATCAAATACGGTTAGCGATTCATAACCCATCCGACGTTGTAGCTGTGAAAATATTTCATTAACTTCCGTGGCAGCATAATGTGGTTTTCGATTTAATTGCACGGCCATGTTGATAAATAGCGGATTATTTTGCAGCACTTGCGCATCACCAAGGCGCTCATTCAGCCATGATTCGATCTGACTGGCTTTTTGTTGTGCCATTGATGTTAGTTCACGCAGGTTATTTTGTTTTAGTGGCTGGTTCTGTATATGGAATACTAGTAATGGCACCAGTAACACCAGCAATAGCTGTATTGAAAGTAGCCAACGCAATCGCCCGTTTTTCGTTGCGGGGTTGGTTTTATTATCCATATCACCTCGGAGTTGATGCCATTACCGGCGCAGATACATTCTGTAGTTTTCTGGTGTCACAAGTTGATAGGGAATGAGTATTTCTGCCGGTAATTTATCGGATTTCGCAGCCAATGCCGCTGCAGTGCTGAGTGCGACTTTCCCTTGTGCTTCTGCGTCCTGAAATACCGTTGCTGTCAGTTCGTTCTGGTACATGGCATACAACGCATCTGGGGTTGCATCAATACCCGTAATTTTGATCTGTTGCGGTGAAATACCAGCTTTTCTCATCGCCAGTAAGGCGCCCAATGCCATTTCATCATTATTCGCTGCCAGCATATTGAAGTGTTTGCCTTCATGTATCCAACGACTCATCAGGCGCTCACCTTCTGTACGATTAAAATTCGCGACCCCTTCAACAATAATATGCATTTTAGGATGCAGGGCGATGACATCTTTAACTGCCTGCGTGCGATCTCGGGCAACGCCAGAATTGGGGATCCCCACCATGATCGCGACATCGCCTTCTCCGTTACTGTTTTCAGCCAGATATTCCATCTGTAATTTGCCGGAAAGATAAGAGTCTGAGCCAACATAATAAACCCCGTTTCCTAATGGAATGTCGGGTTTGCGATTCACAAAGACTAACGGAATGCCGGCTGCTCGGGTTTTTTGGCTCATAACCTCGGTATATTGAGCGCTTACATTGACCGGATTGACGATGATGACAGCATATTTTTTTGCAATAAATTCATCAATCTGCGTTTGCTGACGTGTCGTATCTTGTTTGGCATCAGAAAATTGGAGGGTGACATCACTCATCTGTTGCGCTTCATCGGCAATGGCATCTCGCAGCAGAGAAAGAAAGTAGTCATCAAATGCGGACATGCTGACACCAATGTTTGTCTTTGCTTGACCAATGATCGGAAAAATCAGCAACATGAAACAGCACAAAAGCAGACGAACCATAGTGATGCCTTATATAACGAAGTTATCTTCAAACAGAATTACACAATTCCGCCCACTATTTTTGGCGTGATATAACGCTTTATCTGCCGCATGGATCAGATGCGCAGGTTCTTGTATCTGTTGACTATAGCTGGCTACACCGAAAGATGCGGTGATGCAGGGCAAACTATTCCCCTGATATTCCACGTTATTTTTCGCAATGTGTTTACGGAGTTTTTCGGTCAGGAATGATGCATTACGTAAATCGGTTTCCGGTAAAATGATGGTGAATTCCTC
>CAIZDF010000435.1 GCA_903931645.1 uncultured Tolumonas sp. | reverse complement strand
TGTATTTCCTCGGGTTACCAGTACAAGCGACAGCATTGATCGCCATAGAAAATGGCCTGTTACAAGGTAGAGAAGCCGATAGCGTGATTTCCTTTAAAGGTATTCCTTATGCAGCGCCACCTATAGGCGCTTTTCGCTGGCGGGCTCCGCAGCCGGCAAAAAATTGGGCGGGTATTCGTCAAGCCAGCCAGTTTGGGAACGACTGTATGCAATATCCAACGCCGGAGGATCAAGCCTTACCAAAGACAGTTTTATCGGAAGATTGCCTGGTACTGAATATTTGGCGGCCCGCCACTGCCTCCCACCATAAACTTCCCGTCATGGTTTGGATTTATGGTGGTGGTTTTGTCGATGGTGACACTTCCGCCGATATTTATGATGGGACTGAATTCGCTAAGCGCGGTGTCATTTTGGTGAGTTTTAACTATCGCGTAGGCCGTTTTGGATTTTTCGCTCACCCTGCGTTAAGCAAAGAAAATGCAGATGGGTTATTAGGTAATTATGCCTATATGGATCAGCTTGCCGCCTTAAAATGGATACAGCGCAATATTTCTGCATTCGATGGAGACCGCAATAATGTCACCTTGTTTGGTGAATCGGCTGGCGGTTACGCCATCCATGCCCTCATGACCACCCCCTTAGCAAAAGGTTTATTCCATAAAGCCATTATTGAATCGGGCGGCGGACGGATAGAAGAAGATAGCATTATCCGACTGCAGAAACCGAGCGACAATGGCTACTCTTCTGCAGAAGAAACCGGATTACGATTTGCCGAAATGCATCATATTTTGGGACGTGATATCCATGCTTTAAACGCATTAAGAGCCTTATCCGCTGTCGATGTAATGAATAAGCTGAATATGGAAACAGAAATGAATAGCGATGATGGGAAAACCTTCTCCGGCCCCATGATCGATGGAAAACTGGTGACTACCATTCCCACTTATATCTACGAAGCGGGGGCAGGGATGGATATTCCACTGATTGTCGGCGCAACGAGCAATGATGTCGGTTTCCCACCGGAGATCCGATCCATGCAACAAGCACTAGACATGCTTGGGCACGAACACAGCGAGCAGGTCAAACAACTCTACAACCCAGACGATATGTATATTTTCCCAGCCGTTGCCGACTTGATTGCGGGTGATCAGATCATGGTGGAACCCGCCAGATTCATCGCCCGCACAGCAGCATCACAAGGGCAGCCTGTATATGAATATCGCTTTTCGTATGTCGCCAGCTCTCTGTGGGCAACGGTTCCAGGCGCCATGCACGCCAGCGAAGTAGCCTATGTTTTTAACACTCTACCGTCTACGCTTGGCCATAAGGTGAGTAAAGAAGATCAGGCGATGGCAGAGCAAATACAAACCTATTGGGTCAATTTTGCCAAAACCGGCAACCCGAATTCAGCTGGGTTACCTTATTGGTCGCCATATACAATTCCGCGGGATGAGCTGCTTATTTTTTCGCCGCAAGGTGCCGCACAGACTCACACACAAGCAGATCCATGGCGAAAACGACTCGACCTCATTGAGTCGTCAGCCCAGAAATAACAGCTACTATGGTCGGGTCACGTAATCCAACACCAGTGTCATCAGTTGGCTAAGTTGCTGATATTGCGCTTCGCTGGCCGATAAAATCGTATCGGCATCTTGAATGAAGCTGCCGCCGGTTAGCTCGTCGGCACAATGCAACACCATGCTGCGGGCGTTTTCTGCCGTCGTTTCCAGATGACATTGCAAACCAATCACGCGCTGACCCAGTTGGAAGATCTGATTATTGCAGGCCACACGGCTGGCTAATAACACTGCCTTGGCGGGTAATTCGAAGGTTTCACCATGCCAGTGAAAAACATGCATGCTCGCCGGTAACGACAACACATCGCCTGGTGCCGCCACCGCGGTAATATCAAACCAACCGATCTCTTTGGCGTAATTGGAGTAAATCCGCGCCCCCTGGCAGCTGGCGATCAACTGAGCACCCAGACAGATGCCGACAATCGGTTTTTCCGCCGCGATAGCCTGTGCCAGAAAGGCTTTTTCCGCCACCAGCCAAGGGTAATGCGATTCATCATTCACACTCATTGGCCCGCCGAGCACAACCAGCAGATCGGTTTCATTTACATCGGGCAACGGCTCATTGGCATATAAACGGCAATAATGAACTTCTGCGTTGTGTTGCGCTAACCAAGGTTGAATATTACCTAATTCTTCGAAAGGAACGTGTTGTAAAACATAAACGCGCATGGTCTTGTTCCGAATAATGAATTAAAACTGCATGAATAAAACAGACCACAGCGGCTCAACGTTAAACAGATAACAGAGCAAGGGCTGCTGCCTGAATGCGTCATATTCTCAATTCAGACAGCAGAAGGGAAGGTTAAATTTGTGATTGCAGATAATTTTGCAGACCAATCTGATCGATTAAACGCAGCTGTTTTTCCAGCCAGTAGGCGTGATCTACTTCGGTATCATCCAACTGCTTTTCCAGCATTTCACGGGTCTGATAATCTTGTTCCGCCTCACAAAGCTTAATGGCCGCTTTCAGGTTTTTGACCACACTGTATTCCAGTTGCAGATCGCTTTTCAGCATATCAGGCACTGTTTTACCCACATTCAGCGGCTCACGCAGCGTCATCTCCGGTGTACCTTCGAGAAACAGAATGCGTTCAATGATCCAAGCGGCATGTTGTTTCTCTTCATCTGATTCGTGGCTGATACGTTCGAATAACTTGTTGTAGCCCCAATCCTGATACATACGGGAATGAATAAAATACTGATCGATGGCCGTTAACTCGCCCGCCAGTAGCTTATTCAGTTCCGCAATGACAATGGGTTTTCCTTGCATAATTCTCCCCTTACATCTGGCTTTGCAGATAGTTCTGAATACCGGTCGTCGCGATCAGATTCTGCTGTGTTTCCAGCCAATCCAGATACTCTTCCTCATATTCCAGAATATCTTCCAACAGATCGCGGGTGACAAAATCGGCTGATTGCTCAGCAAGCTGGATCGCTTCGCGCAATAACAGCAACTGATCTTGCTGCAGTGACAGATCGCATTGCAGCATCTCTTCCGCATGCTCACCGATGCGCAAATATTCCAGATTCTGTAAATTTGGTAAGCCGTCTAAAAACAAGACCCGCTCAATCAGCGCATCCGCCTGTTTCATGTCTTTGATCGATTTTTTGAACGCATGCTCATTCAACGCATTAAAACCAAAATGGCGGAATAAACGAGCGTGCAGAAAATACTGATTGATGGAGCTCAGCTCCCAAGTCAACACCTTGTTGAGCATCGCGATGACTGCTTTATCGCCTTGCATGGCAAACCCTCATGTGGTGAAAAGCTATACGATTTAGCCTAATCCTTACTGCGGATTTAGCAACTAAATTAACATGTATAACACATCCTTTTTACAGTTTAGTACATTAGCGCTCTCGTATAAAAAAACAGCAAATCTATTGCACCACATCTTAATGAGAATTATTATTAAATGGAGTAAAGCAGGAGGTTGCGATGATCATTTGTCATTGTCATGCAGTAAATGACCGGCAGATTAAAGAAGCGGTTGAAAACGGCATTGATACCGTACGCGGCTTACACCGTGAGCTGAAGGTCGGCAGCACTTGTGGTCGTTGCCTGCCTCAAGTACGTCGTGTGCTGGAAACCACCTTGTTACAAATCGCAGAACCCTCAGCAACAAAGCGGGTTGCCTAAAAACGCAGTAACTCGCTTTTCCCGACTGCCTGTTTAGCACCGCAATGATGAAACGCAGTGGAATCAACACCGTTTCCCGCCAGGCCACAACTAACCCCTCCTTTCCGCGATGTTGAGCTCGCTTCGGGTGTCACCACCCGTGTTCTATACGTTTTACGTTATTGCCAACAACAAAATAGGGAATGGCTAACAATATTTCCACAATCAGCAATATCTGGCGCTTTGTAATTTTACCTTAGCACCATCTTAAGCCATGCTTACAAAGTATCGGATCACGGATAGAGCCTATGCTACTGGAATTGATTAAAGGTGTGGCACTGTTGTTATCGCTGTGTTTATTGCAGGGATTTAATGTGCGGAGCATAAAGTAATACAACAAATCATTGCCGGATTGCTGTTTGGTGGCATTACTGTGATTGGCATGATGGTGCCGGTGCATATCGCGGAAGGGGTTATCTTTGATGCCCGTTCGGTCATCCTGATCATGGCCGGTTTGTTTGGTGGGCCTGCAGTCGCTGTTAGTGCCGGCCTGATTGCCGGAGTCTATCGCTTCTGGCTAGGCGGTGGTGGTTATCCGGTTGGTCTGGCCACCATTACCACCTGTGTTTTACTTGGGCTGGCTTATCGTCGCATTTGTCGGGCCGGTTGGATCAAAAATGGCCCCATTGAATTGCTGCTCTTTGGGTTTGTTTCCCACGTGATCATGGTGCTGATATTCACACAACTGCCCGCCTCCGTGCTTACCACCGTGATGCACGATATTGCTCTTCCTTATGTGTTTACCTTTTCTGTTGCCACCATGATCCTCGGCCTGATGATGCAAGATATTGTGCACCGAACGAATACCGAGTTGGCATTACATGCCAGCGAATCGCGTTTGCGAGCCATTGTGCAAGCGATCCCCGAGTAAATATCCCCCGGCAAAGCCGGGGGCTTTAGTTTGTTAGCCCCTCAAAGGGGCTGCTAATTGCGCCGCCTAAAGGCGACTGTTACATCCCAAGTTTGAGTTGGTCATAATGTTCATCTTCTTTTTCTTGATGCCGGA
>CAIZDF010000434.1 GCA_903931645.1 uncultured Tolumonas sp. | reverse complement strand
GCCGAAGATGCCGATATCACGCTGCGCTTACACCAAACTCTGTGGCCACAAGTAGAGAAAGAACCCGCGCTGAAAGCCTTACTGCTGGAGATGGAACTGCCGTTGGCCGAAGTGCTGTCGGATATGGAGCGTACCGGTGCACTGATTGACCCGTTCCTGTTACAAAATCAAAGCCAGCAAATTGAAGTGCGTCTGGCAGAGTTAGAATCGCAGGCACATGACATCGCCGGTGGCCCATTCAACTTAAGTTCGCCGAAGCAACTGGGTGAAGTGCTGTTTGAAAAACTGCAGCTGCCGGTGATCAAGAAAACGCCAAAAGGGGCACCTTCAACTGCGGAAGAAGTGCTGCAGGAATTGGCGTATGACTATCCACTGCCGAAGTTATTGCTGGAGCACCGCAGTTTATCGAAGCTGAAATCGACCTATACCGATAAATTACCGTTGATGATCGCTCAATCCACCGGACGCGTGCACACCTCCTACCATCAGGCGGTAACAGCGACAGGGCGTTTATCGTCGACCGATCCTAACTTGCAAAATATACCGGTGCGCACGGAAGAAGGGCGCCGGATCCGTCAGGCATTTGTTGCGGATCAGGGTTATAAAATTGTTGCCGCCGACTACTCGCAAATCGAATTGCGCATCATGGCACATTTATCCGAAGATGAGGGTTTGTTGCGGGCATTTGCACAAGGCCAGGATATTCACCGGGCGACGGCTGCCGAGATCATGGGCATTGAACCTGATGCCGTGACCAGTGAGCAGCGTCGTAATGCCAAAGCCATTAACTTTGGCTTGATCTATGGCATGAGTGCCTTTGGTTTGGCGAAACAACTGGGCATACCGCGTCATGAAGCACAGCGTTATATGGATCGTTATTTTGAGCGTTATCCAGGTGTGCTGACCTATATGGAAAGAACCCGTCAGCAAGCAGAACAAGCGGGTTATGTCGAAACATTGTTTGGTCGCCGGTTATATCTGCCGGATATCAAAGCAAAAAACATGGGGCTGCGTAAGGCTGCGGAACGTGCGGCGATCAACGCGCCAATGCAGGGAACAGCCGCGGATATCATCAAACGTGCGATGATCAAACTGGCAGAATGGATCAAGGGCTGTGATACGGATTCGATCCGTATGGTCATGCAGGTACACGATGAATTAGTGTTTGAAGTGCGCGAAGACAAGCTGGATGCGTATCTTCCGGTGATCCGGCAATACATGATGGATGCCGCCAGTCTTAAAGTACCGCTGGATGTGGGTATTGGTGTGGGTGATAACTGGGACCAAGCGCACTAAGCGCTAAATCCAGACTGGGCTTAAAAAACAACGCCGATAGTGAGAGCTATCGGCGTTCGTTTTATTCGGCTTCGTCCGCAATGGCGTCCGGATCGATTTCTGGTTGATACCAGTCAGATAAAATTCGGGTTACTTCAGGCACGCCAATGCCTTTCAGTGATGAGAAGGCTTCCACTTTGACTCGATCACCAAACACCAGTGTGGCTTTACGCACTTGCTGCACAATTGCGCGACGTGGGTTGGCATTTAATTTATCGGCTTTCGTTAACAGCACCAGAATATTCAGATCGCTGTTCGATGCCCATTCCAGCATTTGCAGATCGAGATCTTTTAGTGGATGGCGGATATCCATCAACAACACCAGTGCATGCAGCGATTCACGTTTCTGCAGATATTCCGATAATGCCGCCTGCCATTTCAGTTTCATTTCGATCGGTACTTGCGCATAACCATAACCAGGCAAGTCGACTAAACGTTTGCCAGGTTCCAGCTCAAACAAGTTGATCAGCTGAGTACGGCCCGGGGTTTTACTAGTGCGGGCTAATTGTCTTTGCTGTGTTAATGCATTCAGTGCAGATGATTTACCTGCGTTGGAACGACCGGCAAAGGCGATCTCAATGCCACCGTCATTAGGAAGATGACGAATGTCCGGCGCACTGGTAACAAAATGCACCTTATGAAAATTCAGCAGCGGTGTATCCAAAGTCGCAGTCCTGACTAAAAAAGAGATTAAGGGGCTATGTTATCACAGACTGCTGCATAGCCCCAATGATCCGACAAGATGTGCGCGGGATGTTATAAGCCAAGCGAGGCTAAGAGATCGTCGGAATCGTTATTACCATTGCTATAGACAATTTTTTCTTCCGGGCTGTCTTGTTTTGACGCTTCGGCAGCCAGAATGGCATCCGGATCTAATTCCTGATTGGTTTCAAAATCATGTAATTGGATAAATTCGGTACGATCAATCGCCAGTTCCAGATAGAAAATATTGTTTTTGCCGGTATAAAAAGAGACCCGGCGCGCTTGCGGACGATCGAGATTGGTATCAATAGACAGCAGAACTTGTTTGTTAATTGTCAGCATTTTCGGCTGGCTTTGTGTGATATGTGTTTTCAATTCATGGCTAATTTTGCCAGTGAAATCACCCAAGATCTGGTTCATCAGCTCACCCATGACATTACCGACTTCAT
>CAIZDF010000433.1 GCA_903931645.1 uncultured Tolumonas sp. | reverse complement strand
CTCGCGGTCAGTGCACTGGCGATATCAATGTTGCTTGGCGTATTGGTGCGGCTGGTTTGTTTTAGTTGGTTAACCAGCGGCGCTTGTTCACGCATCCAATTTAACTGCTGGCGTAACTGCTGAACCTGAGTACGGCTTTGTTGCAAATTTTGTTGTAGTGGATGCCAACCTTCCCAATAGAGAAGGGCAATAAATACGGCCAAGCCGCCCAACAGTAAAACACGGCGTTCACGCGCGGCCAGGTTTAACCACCACTGCTTCATGATTTACTCCTTACCATCAGCATACCCCTGACTTTTCCATCCTGATTTTGCATGTTGGTGGTTTCTGTTTCGAAAATCGTGCTGGCCTGCTGGCGGAATTGCTCCAGCGTCTGGAAGTCGCGGGCACTGATTTGTAATCGGAATTCCTGTTTACTGCTATCAAATTGTAATTGCTGTAGTTCAAGCCCTGAGGTTTGATGTAACAGCGGAGCTAATGAGGCTAATTGGCTGAGAAAGCTATTGGATAGCGGCGTTTGTTGCAGTGCGTCTAAATGTTGTTTCAGTTGCACTCTCGGATTAATCACCCGTTTTTCTTCCGGAAATAGTTGCCGGTATAACGAGGTCATTTGTTGCTGTAATTGCTGCTGCTGCGTGTGTAGCTGAGCAGATTCGATGCCTTGATTGGCTACGACTAACAGCAACCATAATCCGGCCAGAGCGGCAGGAAGGCGCCAGCGAGCCCATTGCTTTTTCCATGGTGCGACAGAGCGGTAAACGCCTTGCAGTAAATTAGCCTGTTCTGACGGTAGGTTTTGAGCCAGCAGCTGCATAGGCAATTCACACAAGTATATTTGCCATTCGGCGGCAATACCATCTGGTGCCGGTGTATAGCTTTGTAAACGCGGCAATTGTTCATGGCTGCTTATCCAAACTGGCAACCAGCTATCATCAACCACAGCCCCTTGCCATGTATTCTGGCGGATCAGCCATTGCGCGCCTAATTGGAGTAGTGACCAGCTATTGTCTGTTGGTTGTGGCAGCGCGAGAACATCCGGTAACAGTTGTTGCGCGGTTAATCCTACATCGCTTAGCCAGGATAGCCAGTGCTGCATCTGTTCTTGCTCAACTGCAGCGATTTTCACCTGCAGCCCTTGGTGCTGTAATACGGTGATATGCAGTTTTTCTACATCGCTAGCAACATCGTCTTCCAGCATAAAAGGCAAAGCTTGCATAGTTTGCGTATTAAGCCGCCCCGGTAATGTCAGTTCACGAAAAATAACATCACAACCTGGAACGAGCACAATAACTGGGCGATGACCTGCTCGCTCGGCCAGCTCAGATAATTGTGTCGCATTGTTGAGTTGCCCACTGGCGATCACTTCTTGCTGCGCTGCTGACCATACCAACCAGTACACGTTATCCTGATGGCGGGAACCCAGTCGTATCAGTAAGAATTCGTTCACTCTAACCCTCCAAAGTGACGACGGATAACAGTCACCTGATTATTACTTTGTCGTTGAAACAAACTGACGATACGAGTCTGATAATGATCGTTCTCGGCTTGTAAGGTTGCCAGAAAATAGAAACTTTTTATGGTTAGTGCCGATTGTACCTGATCCCCAGCCGCGGCTGTGTTGCTTAATGTTCCCAGTTCCAGGAATTCTGCCACACTGTTCCAACCTTCGCGCGGACGTTGTTCTAATATGTTACGGGCATCATCCACACTGATATTATTGAGAAAAAGTGCTGCCAGTAAGGGCGCTTGAATGGTGCGTAATGTATTGACGTTTACCTGCAGCGTTTTCTCTGGGATCACACACACCAATGGTAATAACTGGCGGTAGAGTGCGGCATCTACGCCTTTGACAGCGCGCAGTTCGCTGACATCTTGCATCAGGCCATTGGCTGGCAGATAGGGGTGGGGCAATGCTTCATATTCACTGTCTTCAGCGCCGAGCGATCGGGCGGTGGTGTTATCATCTAACCAGTCTTGTAGTGCGGCGGTGATTTGCTGAGCTCGATAATCTTCTACTTTTAAACCGATTAATAATTGGCGGAAAACATTCGCCCGATATAACGCACTGGCACTGGTGGTTGTTTCTTCTGAACCGGAACCAGTGGTACTCAGAGAATTCAAATTAAAGCAGGCTTGTGAATCGCGAACAACTCCTTGCAGTATCGCTGCTTCAACCGGGAATATTTGGCCTTCGTTGGCCCAATATTGGGCCAGAGATGTCTTCTCTGGGTTGTCTTTTAAATCTTGTATTAGCACTTTTGTGATCAGGGCTTCGGAACCAAGCAGATACCAGTAATTTTGTAACTGTAATTGCTGGTTATAGGTACGTTGCCATTCCATGCGAAAACGCTGCGTCATGCTGCTGGCCATGGTGACCATGACGGCCAGCAGTAATAAGACTACCAACAGAGCCATTCCTCGCTGTTGTTTCATCAACTGCCTCCACTGCTGGTGGTGGAAGTCGTATCCGTCAATAAAAACAGCCGCCGAATGGTGCCGTAATCATCGAGTGTGAGTGTAACTTCAACGGCAGCTGGCAGTACTGCAGGTGTCATCCATTGGGTTAACCAGGCATCATTTTTATAAAACCGCAGTGTGAACGCGGATATATGATTTAGTAATGGCGTGACAGTCGGTTCAGTCCCTGTAACAGCATCAGGATACAAATAAGTTAGTCTTTCCAATGTGTGTTGCCGCAACCGGTAACCCACTTTTTGTAATTCTGAGCGGCGTAATTCCCCCCCGGGATTTAACCAGCCGGTGCGAACAAACATTACTGCCCAGTCATCACTTTCCAGCTGGAAACGTTCGGCTTGAAATAAGGTCGTTGTGGCTTCGCCATTAACACGGGTTGCGCGCGGCAGTATTTGTGTGAAATCACGCGATAAAGTCGCAAACCCTCGTTGTAACTCGGATAACCGAGCTATTTTGGCTTGAGAAACCTCATCATTACGCATAACACCCTGCAAGACGGCATAGGCACTCAGGCTTAAGATGGCAAAGATGACCAGTGCCAGTAAGACCTCTAATAAGGTAAACCCGGTGTGACGTAATTTAGACGGGATCGATGCAGACATCATGGTTAGTTCTTCGATACGTAGCTGCGCAGGGTTGCGCGCGGATCGGGTGCTTTTTCTGTATCGCGAACTTCAACATCCACGGCACGAAACGACGGATCGGCTGTTTCTACACCATGCCAGCGCCAGTAATAGGTGCGCCCGGCCATCTCTTCTTGACCATTATTCCAAGTCAGATTGGGCCATTTTTCGGTCAAACGGATGGTTACCAGCTGGTTATCAGCAACCCAACTGGCAAACGTTTTATCTTCCAGTGTAGCCAGTGCCACAACCTGCTCGGTGACGGTTTTCATCAATGTAATGCCAGCGATAGCAAAAATAGCCATCGCAACCATTACTTCCAGCAAGGTCATGCCGCGACAACTCAAGAGTGCCCTCCGGCAACCTTATCTGTTTGTGTCGTCAACACATTAATCTGGCCATTTTCTAAGCCATTGATTTGACGAAATTGCGTATTATCACTGCCATGTTGTTGCATAGTGAGGGAGAAAGGTGTGATTTCCCCGCTGGGTAACAACAGTATTTGGGGTGTTTTTGCTGTCAGTTGGTTATCGGTGTCAAACCATTGTGGATCTGAACGGCCTAAATGGTTGTCTTCATCCTGCAGTTGTAACCCATCCAGTGTTAGATCCAGCGATATTTTTTCATCAAATTCACCAGTAGTGCGCAATTTTTCGCTTTTATACGGCTGCCACGATTGATGATCCCAATCCAATAATGTATCCAATGATTTAGTCGTTGTTTGGGTGGTATTTTCATCAGTGCGCGGCGCGCTTTCCTGCCGGATCATGAATTGATACCCATGCTCGGAAATATGCAAACCAATCGTACGCCCTTGTTGTGTGGCCTGCTCACTCATGACTTGAATGGTGGAGGCTAATTGCTGGCTTTCTTCTGCTAAGTTGCCACCGAGTTTCGGATTTGGGCCACCCGGGATAGACAATACAACGATCCCGGCGGCACAGCCGATGATCACGATAACCAGCATAATTTCAATCAGCGTGAAACCACGCATACGTCTTTGCATCACTGTTGATTGTCTCGTTTTTTATCTAAATTCCAGTTGCCGATATCATCGTCGGTGCCTGCTTGGCCATCAGGCCCCATTGAAAACACATCAATACTGCCATGTTCGCCTGGGCTGAGTAATTGATATTCACCTTGCCATGGATCGGAAGGCAGGCGTTTGATGTAGCCCCCTTCTTTATAGTTTCGAGGTGCAGGTTCGCTGTCGGGTTTGGTAATTAACGCGTTTAAACCTTGATCAGTGGTGGGATAACGGCTGTTATCCAGTTTGTACATATCTAATGCGTTTTCCAGTGCCACAATGTCACTGACCGCTTTTTGATGATCTGCCTGATCTTTATTACCCATCAAGTTGGGGACGATCAGACTGGCCAAAATGCCTAATATCACGATAACGACCATGATTTCCAGCAGCGTAAAACCGCTTTGTTGTCTGCGTTGCATGCATAACCCCTTTCAGTAATAAAAATAAAAACTAGCGTCCGACCATGTTATTGAGTTCTAGGATCGGTTGTAAAATAGCTAAGACGATAAACAGCACAATGACGGCCATACTTACTACTAAGGCCGGTTCAAAAATGCTCAAAGCGATATTGACCTGACTTTCGAACTCCCGATCCTGATTATCGGCTGCGCGTTCTAACATGTTGTCTAATTCACCGCTGCGTTCACCAGACGCAATCATATGCAGCATCATCGGCGGAAACAGTTTGGTTTGCTCCAATGCGGCTCGCAAACTACTGCCTTCTCGTACCCGTTCAGACGCTTCCGATACTCGGATTTTAGCTTCATCATTACTTAATACATCCCCACTGATACGCATACCATCCAGCAATGGCACGGCACTGGAATTTAGTATGCTTAAGGTGCGGGCAAAGCGTGCGGTATTCAGCCCTCGGCTGACACGTCCGATAACAGGCAAGCGTAGTAACAGAGCATGGTATTGCCGACGATGGAGAGGTTTTTTTACCCAGCTCCCCCAAGCGATGGCTAAAATCGCCAGCAGCAATAAAAACCACAGCCCATAATCGCGCACCAGATCGCTGGCACCCATTAAAAAACGGGTGCTGAATGGCAGTTGTTGTTTCATATGAATGAACTGTTCAACCACTTTGGGTACGACAGTCGCCAGCAGGATGGAGATAACACTGATGGCAACCAAGGTCAGAATAATGGGGTAGATCATTGCCTGCAGCAATTTACTTTTCATTTGCTGACGCTGTTCGGTGTAATCGGCCAGCCGATCGAGCACTGTATCCAGATGGCCGGATTTTTCTCCTGCGGCAACCATAGCGCGATAAAGCGGATCAAAAATCGATGGAAAGGCTGATAAGCCATCGGCCAGTGAATGCCCTTCCAATACTTTGGTGCGAACTGCAGCAATCAAGGTGCTTAATTTGGCTTTTTCAGTTTGCTGCGAAACAGCTCTCAGTGCTTCTTCAATTGGTAATGCCGCAGCCACCAGCGTTGCTAACTGCCGGGTCAATAACGCCAGTTCATTGGTGCTGATCTTGGGTTGTAGCCAACTGCGGCTTTGTGTTTGCTGTCGGACTTGTTCAACTGCTTCCGTGAGTGATAGTGGCGTAAGCCCTTGCTCACGTAATGCTTGTCGGGCCTGTCGTGGAGAATCGGCTTCGATCATGCCTTCTTTGCGCCGGCCTTTTGCATCCAGCGCCTGATATGCAAACGCTGACATGTTAGTCCTCCCGCGTCACGCGCAAGACTTCTTCCAATGTTGTCTCACCGTTTACTACTTTCTGCAGACCATCAGCTCGAATACTTGGTGTTTTCCTGCGGATCAAGCGCTCAATTTCCTGTTCACCTTTGTTACTGTGGATGGCTTCCCGCACTGCTTCATCGACAATCAGCAACTCATAAATGCCACTACGGCCTTTGTAACCAGTAAAATTACAGGCCTCACAGCCTTTAGCAACAAACAGATGGCGAGCGCCAATCGGCAGATCGTAGCGTAGCCGATCTTCCTCACTCAGCGGCTGAGGTTGTTTACATTCCTTGCATAAAGTGCGCACTAAACGTTGCGCCAGCACACCGAGCAAGGAAGTTGATAACAAGAACGTCTCAATGCCCATATCGCGCAGACGGGTGATAGAGCCAATCGCGGTGTTGGTGTGCAATGTGGATAACACTAAATGCCCGGTCAAAGAAGCTTGCACAGCAATTTGGGCTGTTTCCAGATCGCGGATTTCGCCCACCATCACGACATCAGGATCTTGACGCAGAATGGCGCGTAATCCGCGTGCAAAGGTCATATCGACTTTCGGATTAACCTGCGTTTGGCCCACACCCTCAAGGTCATATTCGATAGGATCTTCTACCGTCAGAATGTTACGGTCTTTGGTATTGATCTCAGATAATGCCGCATACAGCGTGGTTGATTTACCCGAACCGGTTGGGCCGGTCACCAGAATGATGCCATGTGGTTTGCGGATCAAATCGGCGATATGTGCTCGATCGGCATCAACCATACCCAGTTGTTTGAGCTCCAAACGCACATTGTTTTTATCCAACAAACGTAATACAACCCGCTCGCCATAGCTCGATGGCATGGTTGAGACACGCACATCGACAGCACGGCCACCAATCCGCAGACTAATACGACCATCTTGCGGTACACGTTTTTCGGCAATATCCAGTTTTGCCATGACCTTGATACGCGAGACGAGCAGTGATGCCAATTTACGTTGTGGCCGCAATATCTCGCGTAACACACCATCAATACGAAAACGGATGGCGAGGTGCTTTTCAAAGGTTTCGATGTGAATGTCCGACGCTTCTAGTTTGATGGCTTCACTCAGCATGGCATTAATCAGACGAATGATCGGGGCATCATCATCAGCATCTAGCAGATCTTCATTGGTTGGCAGCTCTTCCGCCAATGTAAAAAAGTCAGCTTCGTTACCAATGTCTTCCATCATCTGCCGTGCCTCAGAAGAGTCACGCTGATAGTCTTCAGTCAGTTGTTGCTCAAAGGCTTCGGTATTCAGCCAGCGTAACTGAAACGGCTGGCGTAATAGGCGGCGAACTTCTTGTAATGTTTGATTACTCACGCCCGTACGACAAAACAACACCGGTTCGGCATGTAGCCATTGCAATAACACGCCGTGATCACGGGCAAAGGCAAAATTTAACCGCAAACCTTGCATGGAAGTATGTAAGGTTTCTGATGTTGTAGAGAGCAGCGTCATTACTGCACACCTTTCGCTTGTTGTTCCAATAACGCTTTCATCTTCGGTGACAGGGTCGCATTAGTGCCATAAGTAGGCAGAATTGGACGATCAACCGCAGGCGACAGACTATCGGTATCTTGTTCCTGCGATAACTGCTCAGCCCGGAACAGGTTATATTTGCTGCTAGAAACGCCGGTATACGTAATCGGATCTCGCAATATGGTTGGATGAATGAAGACCATCAGATTCTGTTTGGTTTTAGAGGTGCTGTTGTAACGGAACAGATAACCTAATACCGGAATATCACCTAGCAAAGGCACTTTGTAAGTGGATTCAGAGGTGTTGTTACTGAGTAAACCACCCAGCACAACCGTTTCACCACTCTTCACTAACACCGCATTTTTTACGGTACGGGTATTAAACGTATCGCCCAGACTGGCGCTGCTAGTTGATGAACTGCTGGTGGAAGTTGACGTGGCAACACTGGATACTTCCTGTTCAATATCCATTAAAACAGAATCACCCTCGTTGATCTGTGGGGTTACTTTTAGCTTCGTACCCACTGTTTTACGTTCTACAGTGCTATAAACACTACCTGTCGTACTCGACTGGCTGCCCGTAACGACAGGTACTTCCTGACCTACGTTAAACGCAGCTTCTTTGTTATCCAACGTAACAATGCTTGGTGTAGCCAGAATATTGCTTTTGGTATTGCTGGACAGCGCCGTCACTAATCCAGCCCAATCGCCGGAATAAAAACCAGCAGCTAAACCATTAAAGCTACTCAGTGCCGAAGTTGTTGTGCTGGAAAATGTGCCGTCATTTTTATATTCCAATGCGGCATTGGCCACGGTGGTCGTTGATAGGCCAGTTGCGGTGAATTGTGTACCACCACCATTTTTATTGGCCCATTGCACCCCCAGATTGAAGGCATCGCCATCTTGTACTTCAACAATAATGGCTTCGACCAGCACTTGCGCGCGACGAATATCCAATTTGGCAATAATACGCTCTAGTTCCTGCATGATATCGGGTTGCGCGGTGATCACGAGCGCATTGGTTTGTTCATCGGCAACAATACTGAGATCTTTGCCATTAAACGAATTACTGCCCGAACCTGAGTTGCTGCTTGCGGTATTCGACATGGTGTTGGTAGTACTGCTACTGCCTTGTTTATCTTGCTGAATAGTTTTACTTGAGCCGGATAACACATCGACCAGATTTTTGGCTTTGGCATATTTGAGGTAGAAAACGCGGGTATTGCCCTGACTTTGTTGCTCGCGATCCAACTGACGGATCATGGTGACGAGTCGTTGACGGGATTGGTTATCACCGCTAATCACCACAGAATTAGTTCGTTCATCGGCCACTAACTTCGGTGTTAATACACTGGCCAGTGCATTTTTGTCGCTTTTGGTTAACGCGGTAATTAAACGTACCATTTCACTGGCTGAGGCATATTTGAGTTTAATGATATCGACGTTTTCATCGCCGACTTTATCAACCCGATGGACTATTTCGACGAGTCGATTAACGACGGCAGCGCGTCCGGTTAATAACAACACGTTGGAGGGTTCGTAATGCACCACATTACCACCCCCCGCATTGTCATTCAGTTGACGCAGCAACGGTGCTAGTTCACGAACCGAAATATTACGCACCGGTACCACGCGGGTGACCATTTCGTCACCACTACCCGGATGGACATCATCAGTAACGGGAATGGCAGAGGTTTTGGCATTTTGTGCTTTCACGACTTTCAGAATGCCATTCGGCATTGGTACCACAGCAAAACCGTAGACTTCCAAAACACTTAAGAAAAATTGGTAATACTGCTCTTCATTGAGCAGATCATAACTGCGTACGTTGATGGTGCCACGAATACCAGGATCAACCACGATGGTCTTATTCAGATTTTTACCAACCGTGTTAATAAATTCCTGAATATCTGTGCCTTTGAAACTGGCCGAATATTCGGCTGCCCAGAGTGGTTGCACGTTGAGTTGTGTGAACAGGCAACTGATGATCAGACTGCGTTTGAGAAATTGTTTCATCTTTGGCTTATCACTCCACGTGCTTATGGTTGTGCCAGATTGACATAAATATCCTGCGTTTCACCATTTCGTTCTATTGAGATATTCATTTCCGTCTGATGCGCAAGTTGTTGCATGGCCTGTGTTGCATCGGCATTGTTGCGTAGATCTAAACCATTGATACTGATAGCAAGATCATTGGGTTGCAAGCCTAACTGATTAAATATCTCGGGATTCCGGCCTGGATTTAAACGATAGCCTTTTAATTGGTTATTTTCTCTGACCGGAGCGATCGTCAGATAGTCCATCAGCTGCCCCGGATTTTTCAGTAATTGCTGTCTGACATTGGGTAAGCTGCTGTTATTTAATGTAGGTATTGTAGCGGGTGCTGTCATTGCATTTTCATCCAGCAATAACGCTTCTTGCTGTTGTTGACGTTTGATGATGACGCGATCAGGTAGAATATTAATAATCTGCGCATCGGTACCTTGAATAACATCACCGATCACATAACTTTGTTGTTTCCCATCACGGGCGATGATAGCGATAGAACGGCTGGCGATACTACTGGCCATGATCCCCGTCAGTTGTGCATTCAGGCGACTTTTGGGTGCAATAGTCTGGGTGGTATCTTGTACCGCAGCACCAAACAGCACTGCATCACGTATAATCGATAGGCGTTGCTGGTTGGAAGCTTTTACATCAGCCCGTACGGATACACTGGGGCTATTTGGCGTAGCAGTTGCTGTTTTGGGGGCAGGTAATAATCGCCAGCTAAGTTGCGCCAGTTGATAACTGCTGCCTAAGAGTAAAATCAGGACCACGCTGCGTTGCAGCGCGATGAGCCCGCGTTCACCTAGTATCCAATGTCGGATCGCCAATAGCCTCATTTTTTTGTTCTCTTTATATTGATGCCGATGTCTAGGGATCCTCATTTTGCTATGTGAACCCCCATGACACAACCATTTGCCGATGTGTCTGACGAAACTGGTAATAAAATCACAGAATATCGGCAAAGACAGTGTTAATTGGTGACGATATACTGTTGTTACCGTTTTTTAACATTATGTGATTTTTATGTCAGATAAGCCGGCTAAATCAGACCATATTTTACCTGAAATTCTGCAACGCGATGTTGTCGCACAGAGTCGCCTATTCAGGGTCGAGGCTTTACATCTGCGTTTCAGTAATGGTGAAGAGCGAGTCTATGAACGGATACCTGGCGGTAATCGTCATGCGGTGATGATTGTGCCGGTGCAGTCTGATGGCACTTTATTACTGGTCAGAGAATATGCAGCAGGTACACACGCCTATGAATTGGGTTTTCCAAAAGGCTTGGTAGATGCAGGCGAGACAGACGCCGAAGCGGCAAATCGGGAACTACAAGAAGAAGTCGGCATGGCCGCTAAGCAGCTTACCTTTTTAAAACAGGTTTCTTTGGCACCCGGCTTTATGAATGCCCGCATGGCAATTTTTCTGGCGCAAGGGTTGTATCCACAACAATTGGTGGGCGATGAACCCGAGCCACTGGAAATTGTGCCGTGGCCGCTACAAGATGCTGAAGCACTATTGGATCATCCTGAGTTTCATGAAGCACGCAGTGTGGCAGCATTATTATTGCTATTACGACAGTTGAGAAATAACACTTAAAATTAGCTATTTCGTTTTAATCATTAACTAAAAACACCACATAACCCCGAAAGAAGGGGGCTGTTTCCAAGTAGTCCGGCGCTTGCCATTCGCCGTGCTGTACCAGCCCGATCTTAAATGGGATCCTCAATTGTGCCAGCCGAGGTAGGTAGGCTGCGTAGTTTTTTATCGTCTTCCTGCCCTGATAAGTTTGTACTACCACCTCATCAACAATGCCATTTAACTGATTAACCACCTCGGGTGAGCTGTTATTGCTCCAGTCGAGTAAGCCGGTGATGCTCAATGCATAGTGTGCTGGTAACTGCTGATGCAGGCGTTGCAAAAAGGCGACATATTGCTGCATGCGCAATGTGCGGGCATCAAAATCGATCTGGATACCAACCACTGGATTGCCCTGTTTTTGCCAGCGAGTTAGCTGTTGCGAAATAGATATGAAAATAGCATCAGACCAATGCAGTGTTTCCACCCGATAGGTTAGCCAGATCTTACCGTGCCGGAGACGAGGAACTGTAATACCTTGCGGAATAAACAGACTTTGCCCGCGGCGCTCGCTGACTTGTCCTTGCAGGATATACAGAGACTGCGCTTGTGCCAGCACGGGTTGTGGGCGAACGGCACTCCATAGCCAGAATTCGTGGTGATCGTCTGCATTAACGTTGGCTTGTGCTGGCAGAAGGAAGATGCCTGCCAGCAACATGAGCCACAAACGGGTGTTACGCATTACCAATAATATTTAAGTTGCTGACCCCAACGGGTATCGCCATATTGCGATTTCAACGTATGGAACCATTGCTTGCGTTGTTCAATGGGAACTTCTTGTGAACCACAGCTGTTATAACCGCTCGGGGCAAAACAGTTCACTGCCCGATACAACGCATAGGCTTTATCATCATGCGCTGCCGCTTTGTTCGCCATGACTTGTTGATAACCATCTAATCGGGAGAATAATTTTCCGGCAAACTGTGTGGCGGTTCCACCCAGCTCATGGCTTTCTGGCTGGTTGTTGAGCGGGAAATCATCTAAACCATGACGGAAGACAAACTCTCCCAGACAGTTCAGGGCGCGTGAGTTGTTTTTATCATCTCGCAAGGTTTGCGCTACTTCACTCAACGCCGGGCACTGATATTCAGTGGCGTTTTTGCCATCCCACTGGAACAGTGCCAGTGCTTGTTGCGCGTTATAGGTAAAGCCCATAAACAGCGGTTCGGTGCCGGCTTTTTCCGGTAATTGTTTTACGTCGCTCAGAAAATCAGCATAAAAGCCATGGGTGAGATCCTTATATAACAGCGTAAACAAGGCCACATCATGCTCTTGTGCCGAGGCGGGTTTTCCTATCTGTTGTCGTAACAGCGCCGGGCCTGCCACATTGCGCAGCAAGATCTCCCGTACCATGGGGGTTTTAATGAGGGAGTTATGCGCAAAGATCTGAGCGAGTTTTTCGTTTCGCTCATAATTCATGGCTAATGCCAATTCCAACTGTTGTCGTTGTAAGGGTTGTTTCGCCAATGGTAATAATTTCACCCACAATTGCTCGGCTTGTGTCCACTGTTCATTACTTTCCAACGCAAAACCACGCAGAGTTTGTTGGCTGAACGTCAGATAATCCATTGGTTTATCAGTCGGTTCTTTTGACAAAATAGTCAGTGTTTTATTGGCATCTTTTTCTACATATAAGGCGTATGCACCTAGCAAGTAAGTATAAAGTGCCGGTTGTTTGGCAAACCGTGCTTGCTGTGCCTCTAATTGTGCCAATGTAAACGGCGGTCGACTGTCATCACTGTTACGTTGTCGCATCAGCATCAGGTCAATTATGGTCAATAATTGCGGATCGTCGATGTTATCTACGTTGCTGGTGGATAACAGTAATTTATTATCAATCTCTTGTACCAGCTGATTGCTGGAGATATTCGCTTCTTTGGTTGGGTGCTCAAACCAGTACGCATAAGACTGCGCCAAGCGTTTTTGATCATTCATGAGCCAATACACCCGGCGTAATAACCCTTTTGCTGATGCCGTGTATTGCCCTTGCGGATAATCGGTCAGGTAACTGTTAAAGGCTGACTCTGCTGCTTGCAGTGAGGCGATATCTACTTTTTCGTTGTTGGGGAACCCCATGTCATCAAAGGCGTCTTGTTGTGCGGAATTTAAAAAGACACGACCTTTCATGTAACTGGCGGTTTCTTTTAGCCAAGGCTGTGTGCTGAGGCTTAATGCATTAAAAGAGACTAATGCCTGAGTGAAATCGCCGTTATAAAACGCCAGCGCACCTTGCAGATAATTGGCAAATAACAGACCGGATGGCGATTGAATATTGGCGGGTAACAGCCCTGATTGCTGGCTTTGATCGGCATCGCAACTTTGCAGAATAGCAATACGGCTTTGTGCCAGAGACTGACGCTCTTCCGCGGGAATGTCTGTTGCTTTCGCCAGTTGTTGTAAATAAGTCAGTGCCGTTTGCTGGTTGTTGGAGGCACAACGACTACCTTCCCAGGTGTTATTTTGTGTGAGCAGTGTGCTGACGGCTGCACTGGTCATACCGAGTTGTATAGCTTGATTGGTCAGTGGTGAGGGTTGAGCCGTGGTTTCGGTATTGGTCGCCTCTGCTTCGTCAGATAAATCAACCGGGAAAGGAACTTGTGCGTAACCTTGATCTTTATAGTAATTATCTGCGCTCGAGGTTGATAGTGGTGTATGAACGTAATCAGCCAGCAACAGTTGGAGATTAACCCGGCTGTCGTTGGCCGGTGAAAGGAATGGTGTATTGTTGCAAGTATCCAGTAGATCGCGTTTCAGATCCCAAGTTGGATAACAGCTATCATCGCTGCAAGCCTGAGCCGGAAGGCTAAATAATACAGATAAAATGAATCCGCCGGTAATCGAGTGACGCAAAGACATATCCCGTCCTTTTATTGTTGTTGTCGGCATGATTGTTTGATTATCAGACAATCATGCTCAGGATGCCAGACTCCTCGTACAACTTGCCTATGTTAAATCAGAGAGTTGCTTTATTGCTGTGGCAAGATTTGATGACACCAATCCAATAAATGCTGTGAGATCTGCCGGTAAATACCGCGTTCCAACACCCAGCGTTGCCAGTAAAGCGTGCGTTCCCGCAGTGGCGTCTGCGGCATCAATTCTACCAATTCTCCGCTGAGTAATTCTGCACTGATTTGTAATTTTGGGATCAGACAATAAGCCACGCCTGCTTTCGCTAAAGCAACAAACGCCTCTGATGAACG
>CAIZDF010000432.1 GCA_903931645.1 uncultured Tolumonas sp. | reverse complement strand
GGCACGATATCGGTTAACTGAACGGCTGCTTCTTCCGAATTAGTAAAACCGGTTACTCGCTTACCTTTGACTAATGGTTCGTCGTTAGCCGCTTTGGTATGACGGAATACACCGGGCGCATGACACACGGCACCGACTAATTTACCTGCGTTATACATCTCTTCGATGAACGTGATGGATTTCTGATCTTCAGCCAGATCCCACAATGGGCCATGGCCACCGGGATAGAATACGGCATCGTAGTTCGCAGCTTCAATTTCACTGAGTTTATGCGTGTGTTCGAGCAATGCCTGACTTACCACATCCGCTTTAAAGCGTTCTGTTGCCGCAGTCTGGAAATCCGGTTCATTACTTTTCGGATCAAGCGGTGGTTGCCCGCCTTTAGGTGACGCCAGCGTGATCGTAGCGCCCGCATCTTTGAATACGTAATAAGGTGCTGCGAATTCTTCCAGCCAGAAGCCGGTTTTGTGGCCTGTATTGCCCAGTTGATCGTGAGAGGTTAGAACAATAAGAACTTTCACTGTGTATTCCTTCTAAGGCATGAGTGCTGATTAGTTGATTTCGCTGACTTGGATGATCAGCTTGCCGAAATTACGGCCTTCAAGCAGACCGGCGAAAGCCTGCGGGGCATTTTCCAGCCCGATAACAATATCTTCCCGATGACGTATTGCACTGTTGCTGACCCAGCTCCCCATCGCCTGTAAAAATTCAGGATAACGGTGCCCATAGTCATCAAAAATGATGAAGCCTTGCATACGAATACGTTTCGTTAATAGTGTGCGCATCAGTAATGGCGAACGATCGGGGCCATTGGATAATTCGGTTGCATTGTATTGTGCAATCAATCCACACAGCGGAACCCGCGCACTGGTATTCAATAACGGTAGTACAGCATCAAATACGGCTCCACCGACATTTTCAAAATAGACATCAATACCTTGCGGGCACGATGCCGCTAACTCAGCTGACAGCGAGGGGCTGCGGTGATCAATGCAGGCATCAAAGCCCAGTTCTTCTACCGCATAGCGACATTTTCCGGCGCCACCGGCAATGCCGACTACACGACAGCCTTTTAATTTGGCAATCTGGCCTACCGCGGAACCCACCGCACCGGTTGCTGCCGCGACAACAACGGTTTCACCGGCTTTCGGCTGACCGATCTCCAACAAGCCCATATAAGCGGTAAAACCAGGCATGCCTAACACGCCCAGTGCAAGGGAAGGCTGCGTCAGGCCATCGAGTTTATGCAAACCGGTGCCATCAGAAATAGCATGTGATTGCCAACCGGTATAACCCAGCACCCAATCACCAGCTTTGAAATCAGGGTGGTTTGATATCTCGACCTGATTCACTGTGCCGCCGACCATGGTTTCACCAATCTGCACGGGTTTGGCATACGAGTCTGCATCGCTCATGCGGCCCCGCATATATGGGTCGAGTGAGAGATAAACTGTTCGCAGTAAAATCTGGCCGTTTTCTGGTTGTGGAATTGGGCCACTCACCATAAGAAAATTATCGTTAGTGGGCGCGCCCACTGGGCGCGATGCCAGCGTTATCCGCGTATGTTGTGATGATGAACTCATCGTGCAGCCTCCAGTACTTTACGGCTTTCAGCGAGCGTCACTTCATGACGTTCACCTAACGCGACCATGCCGTGATCTTCAAGTTGTTTGAGGATCGCTGTAATGCCATCTTCACCAATATCGTAAGCAGAAAGACGCGTTGGCAGACCCAGCGATTCAAAGAAAGTGCGGGTTTTAGCAATCGCGGCGTCGATGATTACATCATCAGAACCTTCAGTGATGTTCCAAACACGTTTGGCATATTGCAGTAATTTTTCATGTTTTGCCTCGCGGCGGATCTGCATCATCGCGGGTAGCACTACGGCGAGAGTGCGGGCATGGTCGATACCATATTTAGCGGTAATTTCATGGCCGATCATATGTGTGCCCCAGTCAGAAGGCACACCGGCTGCGATCAGGCCATTCAGCGCCAGTGTGGCCGTCCACATCAGGTTGGCGCGGGCAGTGTAATCGGTCGATTCAACTGCCTGTGGGCCGTGTTCAATCAACGTCAACAGCAGGCTTTCAGCAAAACGATCTTGAATATAACCGCCGACCGGATAGGTCAGATATTGTTCCATTACATGGATAAAAGCATCCACGACCCCATTTGCCAGCTGACGTTGTGGCAAGGTGTACGTTTTGGTTGGGTCTAACACAGAAAAACGTGGGAATACATGCTTACTCAGAAAGGGGAGTTTGGCTCCAATCGCTTTAATAGTGATCACGCCACCATTGTTCATTTCTGAGCCTGTTGCAGGCAGTGTCAGCACAGAACCAAATGGCATGGCGTTCGTCACTTTGCCACCAAACGATTTTAATATTTCCGTTGGGTCGCCGTCATACAGCGTCGCGGCAGCAACAAACTTAGTGCCATCCAACACGGAACCACCACCTACGGCCAGCAGGAAATCAATGTTCTCTTTTTTTACTTGCTCTACCGCGAGCATCAGGGTTTCAAAGCTTGGGTTAGGTTCAATGCCTTTAAATTCAGAAACTTGACGTGAGCCTAAAGCAGTACGAACTTCATCCAACGTACCGTTTTTACGCGCACTTTCACCGCCCAATAAAATAAGCACACGGGCATCGGCAGGAACCAGCGTCGCCAGATCGGCAATACGCCCTTGACCAAACGCAATATGAGTTGGGTTATAAAAATCGAAATTAAGCATGACTATCTCCGCTGAGGAAAATCCGGAGCCTGAGATATCGATAAGTCAGGTCTTTTCCGGAGGAATGACAAAAAATTAACACCAAATAGACCGGTCGTCTAGTAAATTGTTTTTCGTATTTGCAATTCCAGCTAAAGACGTTGAAAATGCGTTTATTGATTATTAGACGATCGGTCTAATTCGTGTGGATGATGAATCATGACAACTGAACATAAAGATGTCCGCCAACATATTCTTGATACCGGCAAGATGATCATTG
>CAIZDF010000431.1 GCA_903931645.1 uncultured Tolumonas sp. | reverse complement strand
TGTGTGCGAAGGAAATAAGTTGGCGTATTCACTTTTCGGAATACCGGTGATTTCGATTTCAAAGCTGTCGCTGTCAAAGCCTCTGATCGTAGCAACTTCGCCAACGATAGGGATGTCTTTGGCGTTGAAGATATTTAACCCGCGAATTGATTCTGCATCAATAAATTTAAAATCTGGGTAATCCACGTTGATTTGAGATTCGGTTTCTTTGCAGTAAACGGAAAAAAAGTCATACCCTGACTCAATATTTTCGAATTCCATCTTACCGGATACCATGCCAAGCGGCGGATCGGCTTTTTCAAGCGAAGTGTAACCGATCACTACATCGTACAACTTGACCGCGTATCTTTCTGCCACCGAAACACCCCTTGAACATCATATCTGCCTAATTAGAGCTACAGGTTAAGTGAAACGAATCAGCATTGGCAAATGAAACTGTGACCAAACTTACGATCCAGATCAAATTGCTGAGTTGAATTTCGGGTTGCTATCCTGCGGGTACAAAAAAAGCCCACAAATTGTGAGCTTTTTCTTTTGGCGGGATATTTTGGTCGGCGCGAGAGGATTTGAACCTCCGACCCCTGACACCCCATGACAGTGCGCTACCTGGCTGCGCTACGCGCCGAACTCTAAACAAAATAACCGCTTAACGGTTGCAGAGTCTAT
The DNA here is from genome assembly GCA_903931645.1 of uncultured Tolumonas sp. Lineage (GTDB taxonomy): Bacteria > Pseudomonadota > Gammaproteobacteria > Enterobacterales > Aeromonadaceae > Tolumonas. The sequence continues at coordinate 7,211 of CAIZDF010000431.1, read as the reverse complement.
GTGCCGACCTTGACCCTGTCAACCGTGCTTTGTTTTTCATAGCAATAATTGCAACGGTTCTGTGCAATTAGCCACGGTTGAATAACAGACGTTGACCAAATTGGCTGGTCTGAATTTGTCCGTTTTGATAAGCCACAGTACCGTTGACCAGGGTGGTATGGATCCGGCTTCGGAATTGGTAACCCTCAAACGGTGACCAGCCACATAAATACAGTGTGTTTTCTGGTGTCACCAGATAAGGGCTATTCAAATCGACCAACACCAGATCGGCAAAATAGCCTTCACGAATATAACCACGTTCGCGGATCTGATAACGTTCAGCCACGGCATGTGAGGTGCGTTTTACGATAGTTTCCAACGAGAAAATACCGTTGTGGTAATGTTCCAATAAAGAAACCAACGCGTGCTGACACAGTGGTAATCCAGACGGCGCTTTGAAATAGCTATTCTGTTTTTCCTGCCATGTGTGCGGCGCATGGTCAGTAGCAATGATATCAATCACACCGCTATTTACGGCAGCCAATAAGGCTTGTTGATCGGCGGCTGTTTTGATTGAGGGATTACACTTAATCAAATGGCCTAAACGATCGTAATCAGCCTGATTAAAGAACAGGTGATGCGCGCAGACTTCAGCGGTAATATTTTTGCTAGCAAGTTCGCTTAACTCTTTGCTGGCAGTGAATAGCGCCAGCTCTTTCGCGGTTGTAATATGCAGAACATGTAATTTGGCATTGTATTTTTTCGCCAGTTCGACCGCCATGCTGGATGAGGCATAACAGGTATCCGCCGAACGGATGTTAGCATGTTCGCGTGCAGGAACATCTTCCCCAAACCGTTCGCGTGCTGCGTCTTCCAACACTTTGATCATCGGGGTATTTTCGCAATGTGTTGCAATCAACATCGGCGCTTCACGGAAGATAGCCGCCAGCGTATCGGCATTATCGACCAGCATATTACCGGTTGATGCGCCCATAAATACTTTGATACCGCAGGTCTGGTTTGCGTCGAGTCGCTTGATCTGATCCAAGTTATCGTTCGTAGCACCAAAGTAGAAACTGTGATTCGCGATCGCTTTTTGGCTGGCTAGAGCATATTTTGCTTCCAGCGCTTCGACCGTCACTGTCTGTGGTGTGGTGTTGGGCATTTCCATAAAACTGGTGGTGCCGCCAGCAACCGCAGCGCGAGATTCACTGGCTAATGTGCCTTTGTGCGTCAGGCCTGGTTCGCGGAAATGCACTTGATCGTCGATCATCCCGGGGAAGAGGTGCAGACCGGTGGCATCAATGAGCTGTGCTTGGCCATCATGAGGAATATTGGCCGCGATTTTTTCGATCCGCTGATTCACAATCAAGACATCGGCTTGTTGCTGACGATCTTCATTGACCAAGGTGGCATTTTTGATTAACAGTCTGTTCATAGAAGTCACATACTTATTAGCAGGAATGTTGTAATAATGATAAACGCAAATGCGCCTGTCAGGTACTTAAGATAATAGGGCTATCACATGATTTTATTTGTACGCGATCTGACCGTCATTGACGCCGCCTATTTATGTCCGCATCGGGGAGTGGTTGGTGAAAGCTGGTTGGTAGATGTTGAGTTGACCGGTGAGCTAAACGAAATGAGCATGTTGTTTGATTTCGCCCGGGTGAAAAAACAACTGAAAGCGATCATTGATGCGGAAGTCGACCATCGTTTACTGGTGCCAAAGAAAGCCTCTGAAACCCTAATTGAACCCGCTGCGGCAGGCTATCTGTTCGTGGATTTTCTGGCCGAAGATCACACCATTCATTTGAATTGCCCGGAACAGGCGTTTGCAATTATCCCTGCGGCTGAAATCAATATTGAAACCGTCACTGACTATTTGCTGAGCCTGATCCGCTCACAACTACCGGGTAATATTGATGGTCTGAAAATTACATTGCGCCATGAAGTGATACCGACCCCAAGTTATCACTACACGCATGGTTTGAAAAAACATGATGGGAACTGTCAGCGCATCGCACATGGTCATCGTTCGATGATTGAGTTGTGGGTTGATGATGTTCGTGATCATGCGTTGGAACAATATTGGGCCACCCGTTGGCAGGATATTTATCTCGGCACTAAAGAAGATATGGTACCCGTGACCGAATTAGAGTTAAGCCAAACTGGGCAGGAACTGGTTAGCCCGCAACATTATGGTTTCCGCTATACGTCGGCCCAGGGCGATTTTCAGCTGGCGATCCCAATGGAAAGTTGTGAAATCATTGATACCGATACTACGGTGGAATTATTAGCAACCTACATTGCGCATCAGTTAAAACCACAAGTCGGTGAAAAAACACTGAAAGTGGTGGCTTATGAAGGGGTAGGAAAAGGCGCTATCGAAGTACTTTGAACTCGTTAAGCTATTTTCGACTGTATTGAACAAAAGGCTGTGCCAGAATAGGCACAGCTTTTTCTCTTTTATCTCTGTCAGACTAAGGATGCATCATGGCCGAAGAAACCATTTTCAGTAAAATCATCCGTCAGGAAATTCCAGCTCCATTGCTTTATCAGGATGATTTAGTCAGCGCATTTCGAGATATCAGCCCCCAAGCGCCGACACACATTCTGATCGTTCCGAACAAACTTATTCCCACCGTTAATGATGTAACAACCGAAGATGAGGTCGCATTAGGGCGTTTATTTACCGTGGCCCGCAAACTGGCGGCCGAAGAAGGTATCGACGAATCGGGTTATCGTTTAGTGGTGAATTGCAATCGTGATGGTGGTCAGGAAGTTTTCCATTTGCACATGCATTTGTTGGGTGGCAAACGTATTGGTCGTCTGGTGCAGGCTGACGCATAATGATGGCATTAACACCATATCGTGTCCGGGAACCCCACTGGCTGTTATGGCTGGTGGCTTTTCTGCTGACAGGTTGTAATACCACATTATATAAACCCACTGGTAAAAGCCCTACCAGTCAAACGGTGACTACAGGATCTACTGGCGTAACACAGCCTGCGCGTCCATTGGATCTGCAAGCATTAGCGAAACGCACTGCGGCATCGGTTATCAAGCGTAGTGATAAGGCTGAACTTGGGAAATCGCCGACGTTATATGTCGATATGATCCGCAATAGCACGGGTTCAACGCTAGATACCGCCAAAATAACCAATGTTTTGCACACCGAGTTGGCCCGTTCGGGGCGGTTTAAATTGATCCCGCTAGAAAAAAATGCCGCTTTTCAGCAATCACTGGAATATCAGCAAAGTGAAGGCGCGCTTAACCCCTCTACTGCCGTGCAGTTGGGAAAACAAACTGGTGCTGATTTGATGTTATACGGAAATGTAAGTCGGGTTAAGAAGAGCCGAACCTATCAATTGACCACCAATATGATGGATCTGAAATCGGGTGAGTTGCTATTTACCGACAAACAATCTGTCCGCAAATAACAATCTGTTGGCAAATATGCTCCCGTTACCGGCACCTTATAATCAAACAGACGCGGTGTTATTAGCGCAAGGGCTGACTAATTACACCTACCGTCTGCAACTTCAGCATACCAACTACTTTTATCGGCAGGGAATTGCTCAGCCAGAGAGTTTATTCATCGATAGAGCACAAGAACGTCAAGCGCTGTTACTCGCAGAAGATGCGGGGCTGTTACCGAAAATCCATTATCACTCGGCAGATGGACAGCAACTGATTCTGGCGTGGTGTGATGAACCATCTTGGCAAGCAGACTATTTTTCATCGGTAGAAGGCATCACCCAGCTGGGTCAATTGGCAGCACAAATACACGCTATTCCTGCGCGATTAAAAATTTTAGATCTGGCTGATTACCTGCAGCAATTGATGGCTGGTTTGCCATCGTTATCTCAAACCGTACGCCAGCGAGTTGAACAACAACAAGCTATGTTGCGTGCGCTGCCGGTTATATCCCCTGTGTTTTGCCACAACGATATTAACCCAACTAATTTGCTGGGCATGGAACCGTGGTTAGTTGATTGGGAATATGCGGCGTTGGGGGATCCAGCATTTGAGCTGGCTGGGATCTGCCGTGCTGGTCAGTTCGATGAACGACAACAACAAACATTAGTGAACAGTTATCAGGCTGCTGGTGGATGTTGTGACCTAAATCGGGTCATCCAAATGCTGATGGTCGTTGATCTGGTCAGTCTGTTGTGGTGTGAAAAAATGCTATTGCTGCGTTCTGACGCGCAATATCATGTGTTACGTCAGCATTTGTATCTGGCTCTTGGCATTGCAGAAGTTTGAAATGTTAAATCTGCAGCAATAAAAAACGCGCCTGAGAGGCGCGTTGGGTACTTCAGAGAGAAAAATTAGAACATTGCAGCCATTGAACTTTGGCGTTGTACTTGTCTGTTGCGGCGCGCATCTGGACGATGAATGTGTCGAATAATCTGACGTTCCAGTTTTTGCTCTAAGGCATTAATTGCCGCATAAAGATCTGAGTGCTCCGCTTCGGCAAACAGTTTGCCAAAAGGGATTTGAATTCTAGCTTCTACAACGTAATGTTCACCTTCCTTGCCAACATACACATGTGGAGAAATCATTGGTATCTGCATGCGTTCCAGCTTCTCAAATTTAGAAGCGATACACTCGCGGATGGATGGGGTTACATCAATAATTTTGCTGGTAATTTCGATCAGCATATTCGCATCCTCCTGCTTTGTTTCTACAACCCACGTGTTAAGAATAGTGTTTTGAGGAAGTAAATCTGTGACAGAGATCGTCTAAATGAAGCTCGTAATGTGAGGATTTGCTAATGTGTGATCCCTGCGCATAGCAGGCGGTGTGCGGGCTTGCCAGATAAAGAGTAACTATGTCATAGTTCATTGAATGAAATGACTAGTGCTAAGCATTAGTTCCAGTGCTAAATCGTATAAGAGCAGGCTATAAAGCGAACATGATGTTATCCGCCCCGTTTTCAAGTCTGTTATCTCATAAAAATGCGGATAGTTTGTCGGTAGCTGCTTTTGAGACGCATATCCATCAGCTATGTCAAATGATGCAGACCCTATTACATGCCGGAAAGGTGACTTTCTGGTTGCTGCATCCTGCGCGTAGTGAAGTGATCTGCTTACAAGATATTCCTCATCCTGAACGGATCGGTCTTTCCATTCCAATTGATGCAATATCTGCGTTGTCTGACGCGTTTAACCATGCCTCTGTTTTAGAATTTCCCAACGCTCATCTCGATGCCCGATTGCGAAATACACCAATTGGCCATGAACCTGTCGATATCATCATGGCACGAGTGGTTTGTGATGATGACACGCAAGGGATGTTGGTTTGTAGAAAAGACCAAGATCACGATTGGCCAGTAAATAGTCGCGCCTTGGTTAACCATTTTGTCGCATTAGCTGAACAAGCTTTACTCATGCTGCAACCTGATGCGATCGCCTGGCGACATCTCTTATGGCAACAACGGCTGCATAAACTTACCTATCAATTAGCCACTAAAACGGGACGGCTCTTTTTTACCGAGTTAGTTGAACAACTGGCTAATGAGATAGGTGCGGATGCTGTTTGGATCGGTGAATTATTGCAGGTCGGGCACGGAGCTTCGTCTGTGCGTATTATTGCCGGTTGTGGTGCCACGATTGCATTAGAACATCATCGTTATCCCTTGCAGGACAGCAGTTGTCGTCTGCTTTATCTGGCTGATGACTGGATCATCCAATCGATGCCTGATGTACCGGCAACGATGCTGATCCAACCAAAATGGCTGATTGCAGTGCCACTACGGCATAATCAGCAACGAATCATTGGGCATCTCTCATTCACTTTTGCCGATCAGCATCCTGATCCGAATGAGCTTGTCCGAGCGTTACAACCTTTATTGACTCGTATCGAAGCTGAGTTGATCCGTTATCAGGCGGAATCCGAACTGCGTCTTTCCTCTGTTGCTTTTGATACGAATAAAGGCTGTATCATTACTGATCCAACCTTAACCATCATGCGGGTTAACCAGGCATTTACTGAGATAACCGGGATCAGCGCGGAACAGGCGATAGGCTGTGAACTAGGCAAAGAGATCTGGTCGTTTTCGGAACAGCAAGGTGATGCTTTATTAAAAGGGCAGCACTGGCGTGGTGAGATGGAACGAACACGGCTCAACGGCGATCTCTATCCGCAATGGGAAACGTGGACACCAGTACAGGATGAAACCAATCGTTTCAGCCATTATGTCATTAGTATTGATGATCTGACCGAACGGGTGCGGAGCAGTCAACGGATCCAGGCGCTGGCTTATTACGATGAATTAACCGGGCTGGCTAATCGTCGTCGTTTACTGGAACAAGTGAATGTTTTGTTTGAACAGGCTAAAGCGCAGGATGAAGTTGGTGCTTTACTGTTTATCGATCTGGATCATTTTAAGAACATCAACGATTCGCTGGGGCATGCGGCTGGTGATTGGGTATTACAGCAAGTTGCCGAGCGGTTGAAACCGTTTTTTACTAAAAACGATGAGTTGGCTCGTTTGGGGGGTGATGAGTTTGTCGCATTATTACCCGGTTTATCCAGTAATCCCCCGCAGGCAGAAATGCATGCCACCTTATTGGCTGAACAAGTTATCGAAGCTGTTTCTGCGCCTTATTATTATGCTGGGCAAGTGCTGCATTTAGGTGCCAGCATTGGTATGACGTTATACCCGACTCGTCATCAGACGCCAGCCGATTTATTAAAACAAGCCGATACCGCGATGTATCAGGCGAAAGCCGATGGGCGTAGCACGGTGCGCGCGTTTGATGCAACCATGCAGCGTAAAGTGGATAAACGGCTGCGAATTCACAACCAGTTACGTGATGCATTACGGAATCACGAATTATCATTGCATTATCAACCGCAGCATATGGTTTCAACGGGTGAGTTGATTGGCGCAGAAGCCTTGATCCGTTGGCAAATGCCGGAAGGCGGCATGATTAGCCCAATTGAATTTATTCCTATTGCCGAAGAAACCGATCTGATCATTGATATCGGTCAATGGGTTATGGAAGAGGCGTGCCATCAGTACATGCATTGGTATGCGCTGGATATTAAGCTGCCGCAATTATCCGTTAACGTAAGTGCTAAACAATTCCACCACTCTAAGTTTACCGAGCGTGTTTACGAAGTGCTGGATAAAACCGGCATGTTACCGGAAGCTCTGAATCTGGAAATTACCGAATCGGTGGTATTGGAAGGGTTGGAAGATACCATCCAAAAGATGACTG
>CAIZDF010000430.1 GCA_903931645.1 uncultured Tolumonas sp. | reverse complement strand
CTGGAAAACAGCAACATGGCATTGACTGAATTAACTCAATTCAAAGAGTTACTGGAAAAAGCACAGCAAACATCAATTAAGCATCAGGAATATCGAGATGATCGTTATGTTGCTGCAATCGAACTGGACGGCTATAGCCGCCGGGATATTGTCTATATTGCCCGTGCTGTTTCTCCGGGGCGTTTTCATATGCCAATGCCGATGGTGGAATCAATGTATCAACCTGCGGTGACCGCGCGTGGTGATTCACCAGAATGGGTGGAAGTTCATTAATGATAGGGTGTTTTATGCAGGGCCGCCGTTGGGCGGCCTTTTTTCGCCGTATATTTTTAGCATTGTTGTTACTTATTGGTATGGCATGGCTGGCGGATAAAATCTGGCCGCTTCCCACCACAGAAGGTAAGTTGGCCCGCATTGTCCTTGCGGAAGATGGCACTCCACTCTGGCGTTTCCCTGATGAACAAGGTATCTGGCGCTATCCGGTGAAATTAAACGAGGTATCGCCGCTCTATTTGCAAGCATTGCTCGGTTACGAAGACCGCTGGTTTTATCATCATCTGGGGCTTAATCCGTTTTCTATCATCAGAGCTGCATGGCAAAACTTAAGTAATCATCGGATCGTTTCTGGGGGCAGTACCATCACGATGCAGGTCGCACGTCTGATTGAGCCGCATGAGCGCACATTTGGTGGCAAACTGGTAGAAGCTTGGCGCACGTTGCAACTGGAATGGCATTACAGTAAAGACGAAATTCTTCAGATATATCTCAATCGAGCACCTTTTGGTGGTACACAAGAGGGGATCGCAGCTGCAAGTTGGAGTTATTTGGGTAAACCTCCGGCTGAATTAACGCATGCCGAAGCGGCCTTGCTAGCTGTATTACCGCAATCGCCCAGCCGGTTACGGCCCGATCGTTATCCAGATCGAGCGCAAAAAGCGCGGGATAAAGTATTAAATCGATTATTAAATTTTGGCATCTGGCCAGCACAAGATATAACCGAGGCAAAAGAGGAAATGCTGTGGTTGCCACCACGCCAGGTACCGCAGCTAGCACCATTACTTGCACAGCGGATGAAAAATGAGAGTAATGAGCGGCTTATCCACACCACCATCGATGCGAGTTTGCAGTCACGTCTGGAAGAAACTGTAAAAGGGTGGCGCCATCAATTACCCGAACGCACCTCGATTGCTATTCTGGTTACAGAAAGTAAATCGATGGCGGTTAGAGCCTATCTAGGCTCTACAGGGCTGGAAGACACAGACAGACATGGATTTGTCGATATGGTGTCCGCTATCCGCTCACCGGGTTCTACCCTGAAACCCTTTTTATATGCAATGGCGATGGATGATGGTCTCATCCATTCTGAATCGCTGTTACAAGATATTCCTCGTCAGACTGAGCAGTACCAGCCGGGGAATTTCTCACAAGGGTTTTCCGGTCCGGTTTCGGCCAGTGATGCCTTACATCGCTCTCTCAATTTACCTGCTGTTCAACTACTGGAAGCCTATGGCCCGAAACGGTTTGTTGCGCAACTGCGTAACGGTGGAATGACGCTACAATTTCCCGATTTTGCACAACCTAATTTATCGTTGATCTTGGGCGGAGTTGGCACCTCACTCGAATCGTTAGTCCAAAGCTATAGTATATTTGCCCGAGCTGGAAAAATGGCTCAGCTGCGTTTCACTCCGGAGTCTTCGTTACAGGAGCGATCGATCATTTCAGCCGGTAGATCG
>CAIZDF010000429.1 GCA_903931645.1 uncultured Tolumonas sp. | reverse complement strand
GCTAGAAGCGAAATGCGTTTTGCCCAGCCAGTACATTTGAATAACGAGCGGATATAACCGGTTGCAAAAATCATCAGCCCAATGACAGCGACAATGCCTCCTTCATGTAACCAGAATAATACTTCGTTATGCGGATGATCGAGGTTTTCCTCCATCAATTGCATACTTGGTGTTATGTGTTCTTGTGCATAATAATCATGCAAGAAAGTATATTCGAAACTGCCATAACCGTGCCCAAGCCAAGGAGCCTGGGAGAACATTGATAACACATGCTGCCAATAAAGCTGACGATAACCTGTTGTTAATAAATAACTTTCAGCGCTTCGTGCCGGATGGTAAAAATAGCTGCCCGCGAGCACACCTGTAATCAGTATTAATGAAGCCCACATAAATAAGCGGCGATCATGACGCAACAACAGGGGTAATAAACAGATTGTGGCAAGAATAGCACCATAGGTTCCGGCTCGAGACTGCACCTGAACCAACAGGAAAGATGAACTTAATAACACAAAACTGATCAGCCAAAACTGCCAGCGATTTCGGGTTATGAACTCATCCCAGCGAAGCAGATAAATAGATATAGCAATACCAACCGCCATAAAGCTGGCAAACACGTTGTCTTTTTGAAAAATACCGTATGGACGATTAACATTCACGTTATAACCCAGCCAATTCCCTTCTTTCAGAAAGAGAAACTGCACTAAACCGAGCAGTGCTTCTATGGCGACGGCACACAGCAGTAAATAAAGCACCTGATGACGTTGCTTTTGAGAAAAGCGCAATTGCCATAAAACAAAAAACAGCAACAATCCGGCCGCTATGCCAAAAAACCTCGGTTGAGCAAGCGAGTTCCATTCCCCGTCAGGATTGAAAAACGGAATCAGCAATACAAAAAAGCCTACGGCATACCAGAGCATGCTGCGAGTCAGGGCCACTTCACGCACTGATGTGAGATGCCATAATCCCACCCCGATCAATAGAGAGATAAAAACCCAGCCGATCATATTGAATGGTAAATATAAACCCGCCCCCCCTTGGTTATGCATAAAAAAATGCATTCCCAAAGCGACATATATCGTCAGAAACAACCAGAATAAACGCGAAGTAAGAGAATTAGCCGACATAAGTGCTCTATTTTTTGTTATTTATGATGAGATTTTGAAACGGGCATAGTTCATATGCCCTTAATTTTTATTGGATAAAATTAATACGCACCATCGCGCCTTAAGACAACATTGATTGTTTTAAACATGATCACAATGTCATACCACAACGACCAGTTTTTAACATACCACGCATCAAGATAAACACGGGTGCTATAATCAGTGTCATTGCGACCACTTACCTGCCATAACCCTGTCATTCCGGGGTTTGTTAGCAAATAATATTCAGCATCATCCCCATACCGCTCCAACTCCTGTTGCACCACAGGCCGGGGGCCAACCAGACTCATATCACCTTTAAATACATTCCATAACTGCGGTAATTCATCTAGGCTGGTCTTGCGGATAAAATGACCAATCGACGTGATACGAGGATCATTTTTAAGTTTAAAATCTTTTTCCCATTCGGCTCTTGCCTCAGAATCACGAGTCAGCAATTCATTCAGCACTTCCTGAGAATTAATAATCATGGAGCGAAACTTCAGACACTTAAATTTACGCCCCTCACGCCCCACACGTTCATGACCATAAATAGGCGAACCACCATCTCTTGATACCTTCCAGGCGATATACCCCAAAAGAGGGGACAGCAATAATAAAAGTAACGAAGAAACCGACAAATCGAATAATCGTTTTAATAATCGGGCTGAAAACCGGGCCAGATTATTGCGCACCCGCAACATCAATACTTCATGGCTAAAGAAGTGAGACATATCCGTGCCATAAAGCGGAACGCCACGTAACGTTGGGATAACCGATATATTTCTTATCCCTCGTTGAGTTAAATGACGAATCCAATTATCACGAAGTTCTCGTTGTTCATATTCAACCGCGATAAAAAATTTAGCCGCTTTGAAATGTTCAACTAATACCGATATATCATCCCGAAATAAAGGTTTCCCGGTTACCGGGCTTTGCATACACGAATCATCTGGAGCAACAAAACCAATAATGTCAAACCCCATTATTTTTTCACTTTGTATTGCAAGATAAGCCTCTTTTGCATTCGACCCACAACCGATAATGACACTTGGCCACTGCCAGTAACCATTTTTTGCTAAAAAGAGTTTCATCATATAGCGGAAAGATGGAACAAACAGAAACGCAAAAGACCAGAGTAAAGCCCAGTGAATACGCGAAAACTCCCAGCGGGATAAGGCAGCTAATGCCAGATCTGCAACCGCCAAGGCAAATATGGTTATGATAATTTCACGCAATTCATTCCAGAATGGCTTGCGATATGTGTAATGGCGAAGGTGACTCCAAAACCAGACAATGCCCGCCGTAACAAGCGCCAGATAACTCCACATTCTTGCCTGCCCGGAAATACTATCGACTAATAGTGAATATGTATCCATTCCGGTGCTAACAAACCATTGACTTAACACGAGCGCAACAGCAAAACCAACTAAATCAGCCAGAATTAATCCGCAGCGATTTGACCATGCTGAAAATTTTACTGTCATGTGAATTGGTGCAGTTTGATACGGCACATCCATAAAAACCTCTTTTGCTGTATGCTGAAACTTCAAAATAATAATGCCTGAGACAATCCAGCATTAGCGGCAATCATCGCATTTAGGCACGTAATAACTTCAATATTTCTGCCGTCTTTTCTTCCATCAGTGCTGTGTTTGCTCGTGACTCAACATTTAACCGCACTACCGGTTCAGTATTTGAACTCCGAAGATTAAACCGCCAATCCGTGAATTCAAGGCTGATACCATCCGTTTGGTCAAAAACTATGGCATCTTTTTCATATGTCGCTAAAACACGAGCAATGGCAACTTTCGGATCAGCAAGCTTACTATTGATCTCCCCCGATGCTGGATATGCTGCTATACGATCATTCACTAATTGATTCAGTGTTTTGCCTTTAACACATAACAATTCCGCCACTAATAACCAAGGGATCATGCCTGAATCACAATACGCGAAATCACGGAAATAATGATGAGCGCTCATTTCGCCACCATAAACAGCATCTTCTTTACGCATCCGCTCTTTAATAAAAGCATGCCCGGTTTTAGACATTACCGGTTCACCACCGGCCGCTTTTACGACATCAATCGTATTCCATGAAAGACGGGGATCGTGGATGATTTTTGCACCCGGTTTTTTCTGCAGAAAAGCTTCTGCCAGTAAACCCACAATGTAATAACCTTCAATAAACCCGCCTTGCTCATCAAACAGAAAGCAACGGTCAAAATCACCGTCAAAGGCAATACCCATATCGGCGTTGTTTGCTTTTACCGCATTGGTCGTATCCTGACGGCATTCCGGCAGCAACGGGTTAGGAATACCGTTGGGGAAATTACCATCTGCTTCATGATGCACCTTAATGAATTCAACCGGCACAGACAACGCTTTAAAACGGCGTTCAATTTCATCGATTACATGCCCGGCAGCACCATTCCCACTATTTACCGCAAGTTTCAATGGTTTGAAGTTGGCCGGGTTGATATAGCCCATCAGGTGATCAACATAGGCATCCAGCACTGATATTTTTTTATAAGATCCACGAGTAGCCGGGTCAACAGGCTGAAATTGATTCTCTTCTGCCAGACGTTGGATCTCATGCAAACCAGTATCGCCACTGATTGGTTTCGCATCTTCACGCACCAGTTTCATACCGTTGTAATCCATCGGGTTATGACTGGCTGTGACTTCGATCCCCCCATCTACTTTCAGATGGAAAGTCGCAAAATAGATCTCTTCTGTGCCAGAAAGGCCGATATCGAGCACATCGGTGCCGGCATCCTGCAAGCCTTTCGCTAATGCTTGTTTCAGGCTTTCACTGGTCAGGCGCACATCACCGCCCACCACCACTGTTTTGGGCTTAGCAAATTCACCATAAGCACGGCCGATACGGTAAGCGATATCTTCATTAAGTTCATCGCCCAGACGACCACGAATATCATAGGCTTTAAAGCAGGCTAATTTAGTTATCATTCTTATTTTCTCCCGTATTTATCTGCAAACCGCACAATATCATCTTCACTCAAATAAGCACCAGAACGGATCTCAATCACCTCAAGCGGGATCTTTCCCGGGTTTTCTAACGAATGTTTTTTCCCCAGAGGTATATAGAACGACTCGTTTTCACTTAACAACAATTCTTCATCGCCACAGATGACTCGGGCGGTACCTTGCACCACAACCCAATGTTCTGCTCGATGGTGATGCATTTGTAATGAGAGCTGTTCACCGGGATTAATTGAAATACGTTTTACCTGATAGCGTTCACCCTGATCTATGGAGTCGTATTTACCCCATGGCCGGTAAACCTCGCGGTGAATATGATGTTCAGAGCGGCCAGCCGCTTTTATCTGCTCAACAATCTTCTTCACATCCTGAACCTGATCGCGAGCCGCAACCAGCACGGCATCTTTCGTTTGCACAACGATTAAATCACTAACACCCACCGTGGTGACTAAACCCGACTCAGCGAAGACATAATTGTTGCGACTGTTATGTGTTAACACATCGCCAGTATGCATATTACCCAAGTTATCTTTTTCAGAGATATCCCATAATGAAGACCAGGAACCTACATCGCTCCAGCCCGCATTCATTGGCACAACAACAGCATCGGCTGTTTTTTCCATTACAGCATAATCAATAGAATCATCAGGGCATTGTATAAATGCTTCTTTATTAACCCGAATAAAATCAAGATCAGGCTCGATTGCATTCATCGCTTGCTGACAAGCGTCATAAATATCCGGCCTGAATTGTTTGAGTTCAGCTAAATAGCGACTGGCACGGAATAAAAACATGCCGCTGTTCCAGTAATATTCACCATTTTCGACATAATGACGAGCAGTGTCTGAATCTGGTTTTTCAACAAACTGAGCTACCGCAAATGCGCCGGATTCAGGTTGTTCTTTGCCGCGAAGAATATACCCATAACCGGTCTCTGGGGCTGTTGGTACAATACCAAAAGTAACCAATTTACCTGCGCTAGCATATGGAATAGCCATTTTTACCGCATGACAAAATGCTGTTTTGTCGCGAATAACATGATCTGCCGCCAAGACCAATAATAATGGATCTTGCTCTTCTGACTGACATTTACAACCATAAGTAAGAGCAGTGAATGCAGCAAGCGCAATCGCAGGAGCCGTATTACGACCAACAGGCTCTAAAATAATATTATCTGAAAGTTTAGATAACTGACGTAATTGTTCGGCGACAAGAAAGCGGTGATCTTCATTACAGATAACTAACGGATTTCAACACTCCAGACTATTCAGGCGCAAAATAGTATTTTGTAGCATGGTGCTGTCACCATCTAACCTCAGGAATTGCTTTGGATAAAGCCCTCGAGACAAAGGCCAGAGTCGGCTACCATTACCACCCGCCATAATGACCGGATAAAGTGAATTTTTCATTATGCTCTCACTAACAACTGGTTAATATACAATCTGTTTTTGCGCAGTAAACTCAGTCCATTTCTCTAATACGAATGCTGATATTTCATTTTCAAAACGTTGAGCAGAAAATTTTTCAGCATTTTTCCTGCAATTACTGGCAAACAATAAACTACTATTAGCTTCAAATCGTTCAACAGCATGACATAGCGCAGCACAGGTTTGCTCATCAAAGAATACACCCGTTGGTTCATCAACCTCCAGAGGGCGTACTGTTTCCAATACCCCCCCTTTACCAAAAGCGATCACCGGCGTGCCACAAGCCTGAGCTTCAACAGGGGTAATACCAAAATCTTCTTCTGCGGCAAAGACAAACGCTTTAGCACGCTGCATGTGTGACTTCAATACATCAAAGGGCTGGTAGCCAAGTAAGGTGATATTTGAATGCCCTGCGGCCAGCGCGGCGATCTTCTTATATTCTCCGCCATCACCAATCACCACCAGTTTCTTATCTGGCATCTGAGTGAATGCCTCAACAATCAGATTCATTTTTTTATAAGGAACCATGCGTGAAGCTGTGAAATAAAAGTCTTCTTTCTGTTCAACACAGGGAAATTCATCGACGGCTACCGGCGGATAAATAACCGTCGCATCACGACCATATATTTTCTTGATGCGGCGAGCAATAAAATGAGAATTGGCGATAAAATGGTCCACACCATTGGCTGTGCGACAATCCCATATGCGCAACTTGTGTAGCAGCCATTTGGTAATCCAGCCTTTCAGGCCTTTATTCAACCCAGACTCTCGCAGATACTGGTGCTGCAGATCCCATGCATAACGCATCGGTGAATGCACATAGCTTATATGTAACTGATCAGGGCCAGTTAATACACCTTTAGCTATTGCATGCGCACTGGATATCACAATGTCTGCATCCGATACATCAATCTGTTCAATAGCGAGCGGCATCAGCGGCAAATATTTTTGGTAATGTTTATGCGCACCAGGAAGCTTTTGAATAAAGGAAGTCTGTGCACGCCTGCCACCAAAGAAAGCACGTTGCTTATCCGTCAGGAAGTCGACCACCGAAAACAGCTTGGATTGCGGAAAGACATTCAAAATACGCGCGGTGACTTGCTCGGAACCGGCATAGCTCAAAAGCCACTCATGAACCACACTGACTTTCTTATTTTGCATGTTGATTTGCAACCTCATCTAAAACCGCCTGAACGCGGGCTGCCACCGCATCCCAGCTAAATAACTTGACACGCTCGAATCCTTTGGCAATCAGATCAGTACGTAAAGCCTCATCATGTACCAGTCGTTCAATGCCAGCTCGTATCTCGTCAACTGATTCAGGATTGACCAATAAGGCAGCATCACCGGCGACCTCTGGCAATGAAGTGGTATTGGAGGTCAGCACTGGTACACCACAGGCCATCGCCTCGACAACAGGAAGGCCAAATCCTTCATAAAGAGAAGGGAAAACTAAACCGAGCGAACCACGATAGACCGAGGGAAGTTCATCTTCAGGCACCTTGCCCAGAAAAACGACCTTATCGTTCAAATTATATTGCACGATAGCGTCCAACAACTCAGGGCTTGCCTCACCGGTAAATACTAATTTTATATCCGCTGGAAGGGTAGCTTGAGCAAAAGCCAAGATAACACTTGACTCGTTCTTATGTTTTTTCCGATTACCGACAGAAAGAAGGTAGCTATACCCAGGGCTGAATGGACGAACAATAGTTGAAAAATGCACATCTACACCATTGCCAACATTTACAACGCTTTTAGGGTTAACATTGCTCCACTTTATGATTTTCTCCCTTGAAAACTCAGAAACAGTCAG
>CAIZDF010000428.1 GCA_903931645.1 uncultured Tolumonas sp. | reverse complement strand
TGGCAACCGCATTAGCCTGTGCGCTGCTCAATCTGCCTTGCCGCATCTACATGGGTGCTGTTGACTGCGAACGCCAAAAACCAAATGTGTTCCGTATGCGTTTGATGGGCGCTGAAGTTATTCCGGTACATGCAGGTTCTTCCACGCTGAAAGATGCATGTAACGAAGCGATGCGTGATTGGACTGCTAACTATAAAGATACGCACTACATTCTGGGTACTGCCGCTGGCCCGCACCCGTTCCCGACTATTGTGCGTGAATTCCAACGCATGATTGGTGAAGAAGCGAAAGCGCAAATTCTGGAAGCTGAAGGTCGTCTGCCTGATGCGGTTGTCGCTTGTGTCGGTGGTGGCTCTAACGCGATTGGTATGTTCGCAACCTTCATTGAAGAAGAAGGTGTCCGCCTGATTGGTGTGGAACCAGCAGGTCACGGTATCGAAACCGGTAAACATGGCGCACCGATTGGTCATGCCCGTAAAGGTATCTATCTGGGCATGGTCTCTTATCTGATGCAGGATAACGACGGTCAGGTCGAAGAATCACACTCGATCTCTGCCGGTCTGGATTTCCCATCCGTTGGCCCGCAGCACGCCTACTTGTCGTCAATTGGCCGTGCGGACTACCCGTCTGCAACCGACCAGGAAGCTTTAGATGCGTTCCAGGAACTCTCCCGTCGCGAAGGTATTATCCCAGCGCTGGAATCCTCACACGCACTGGCTCACGCGCTGAAAATGGCACGCTCTGAACCAGAAAAAGAGCAGATTTTGATCGTGAATTTATCAGGTCGTGGCGATAAAGATATTTTTACTGTAGCTGATGCACTGGAAGGCAAAGGAGCGCTGTTATGAGTCGTTATTCTGCATTGTTTGAACGTCTGGATGCAGCCAATCAAGGTGCATTTGTTCCTTTCGTCGCTATTGGTGATCCGACCCCTGCACTGTCTGAGCAAATCATCGAAGCCCTGATCGCTGGCGGCGCCGATGCGCTGGAGTTGGCGATCCCGTTCTCTGACCCAGTGGCTGATGGCCCAACCATTCAGGATGCGGCTACTCGTGCGTTGCATGCTCATACCACACCGGCGATCTGCTTTGATATTCTGGCGCGCATTCGGGCTAAATATCCAGAGCTGCCAATTGGTTTGCTGCTGTATGCCAATCTGGTTTATACCCATACACCGGAAGATTTCTACCAGAAAGCGAAAGATGCCGGAGTAGACTCCGTATTGATTGCCGATGTGCCAGTTGAAATGTCAGCCCCGTTTAAAGCGGCAGCAGATAAAGTTGGAATTGAGAGCATTTATATTGCGCCACCCAATGCTGACGACGAAACACTAAAAACAGTAGCAAAACTGAGTTCCGGCTACACTTATCTGCTAAGTCGCGCCGGTGTTACTGGCACTGAAACGCGTGCCCAGATGCCTGTCGATCATTTACTACAAGCATTGAAAGAATTTGGTGCACCACCTGCCTTGCTGGGTTTTGGTATCAGCGAACCAGAACAAGTCAAAGCGGCTATCGCCGCGGGTGCTGCAGGTGCGATTTCGGGTTCTGCAGTCGTGAAAATCATCGAGCAAAATCTGGCGGAATCCGCCATTATGCTGGAAAAATTAACCACGTTTGTGAAGAGCATGAAAGCCGCAACACTGCGTTAATTCCTTCTGAAACTCCCCCTGAAAATGGGGGAGTTTTTTCTGCTGTCGTTTTCTCTTTTCAATCCATCAGGCACTGGTTAAACTGTCACCGTTTGTTAACAACGAGACAAAACATGAAACAGCTGCTCGATTTCATCCCTCTCATCATCTTTTTCGCCGTCTATAAACTGCACGATATTTATGCCGCAACCGGTGCATTGATGATTGCAACCTTGCTACAAATTATCATCGTCTGGTTTATGTATAAAAAATTGGAACGCAGTCAGTTAATTACCTTAGCTTTAGTAATGGTTTTTGGTGCTGCGACACTCTTTTTCCATAACGAATCCTTTATTAAGTGGAAAGTAACCGTCTTATATGCGGCATTCGGCTCAGCCTTATGGATCAGCCAATTCCTCTTGAAAAAACCGCTGATCAAAAATTTATTAGGTAAAGAGATGCAGCTGCCAGATGCAGTCTGGAATCGGATCAACTTTTTCTGGGGGCTGTTCTTCTGGATTTTGGGTGGATTAAACGTTTACGTCGCTTTCTATCTACCCACTGAAATCTGGGTCGATTTCAAAGTATTCGGAGTATTAGGTCTGATGTTGGTCAGCACATTACTGACCGGTGTTTATATTTACCGTTATCTGCCGACGGATAATCAACAGGATAAGGAATAGTTATGTGGTACGTCATCATCGCAGAAGATATTGAAAACAGCCTGCCATTACGTAAAGAACACCGCCCGGCTCATCTTGCACGCTTACAAGCATTGCAAGCCGAAGGCCGTGTACTGACTGCGGGCCCAAACCCAGCGATTGATGCTGATGATCCAGGCGAAGCCGGTTTCAGCGGCAGCGTGATGATTGTGGATTTTCCATCATTGATCGAAGCTAAAGCGTGGGCGGATGCTGATCCGTTCGTTGCAGCTGGCATCTATGGCAAAGTAACGGTAAAACCGTATAAACAAACCATCTGAAACAACCTCGTTCGCATATTAAAAAGGCCTGAATTCAGGCCTTTTTGCATTTAGATGGAAG
>CAIZDF010000427.1 GCA_903931645.1 uncultured Tolumonas sp. | reverse complement strand
GCAAGGTCAGATTAGAAATTATTTTCTAATCTGATGGTATCCCCAAAGTAATTGGCGTTGCCGTTAGGCGACAAGTGAACGAATCGCCATGAGCATAGATACACTATGTGATTGGGGTGAGTGAACGCAGTCAACAACGCGGCAACGTCAAGTACAAAGGGTATAAATGAGAATCACTCTTGCCCCCCTGCAGGCTTCGGGGTAACCTGCTTTCCTTGTTTTAAAGTGAGTGCCATAAAGCCAGTACGGGAGCCGTCACCATGGTGGATTCAGTCTTAGCCGCTGATCAACATTACGATCGTAATGATGTCGAAATCGTGAAGTGTGAACCCTGCTTTAAAGGATTCTTTCGTATTAATCGCTATCACCTGCGGCATAAATTGTTTGCTGGTGGTTGGGGTGACGTGATCCAGCGTGAGATGTTTGAGCGTGGTCATGCTGCCGCCGTATTGCTTTATGATATTGAACTTGATCGGGTGGTGCTGCTGGAACAGTTTCGTCTGGGCGCTGTCGAGACCAAACAAGACCCATGGCTGTTAGAGTTGGTCGCTGGCATTATCGAAGAGGGCGAACAACCGGATGAAGTCATCCACCGTGAAGCGGAAGAAGAAGCCGGTCTGCGTTTACAAAAAGCCGATTTTGCGCTGAGTTTTATGGTCAGCCCCGGTGGTACTACGGAACGCATTCATCTGTATGTTGGCAAGGTTGACTCCACGCAAGCGGATGGTCTGCATGGTCTGGCGCATGAAGGTGAAGATATTCGTCTACATGTGGTGAGCCGCGAGCAGGCTTATGATTGGGTGGAAGAGGGGCGCATTGATAACGCGACTACGGTAATTGCACTGCAATGGTTGGAGTTACACCGAGCTAAGTTGCAACAACGCTGGTTGGGTGGCTCGTGACGACGCTCTGTGCTACCCGGCGCCATGTGCCTGATCTGCCAGAGCTGCATCGAGCCTATGAAACCAATTATATGGCCTTGATGAAGCTGCTACCTTCGACAGTAGACGGCGGGGCGCGGTTGTATAACGTCGCACAATCATTACAATTTGCCGTTCGGATTCTGGAAAATACCCGCTACACCACGTTGTTGGAAATCTGTCAGCACAATGAAGAGCTGCCGGATTTTTTGAGAGGTTACATGCAAGTCCGGCTGTACCACGATGCACGTATGGCGGAAGTGTGTGTCA
This sequence comes from uncultured Tolumonas sp., assembly GCA_903931645.1. GTDB lineage: Bacteria > Pseudomonadota > Gammaproteobacteria > Enterobacterales > Aeromonadaceae > Tolumonas. The sequence continues at coordinate 4,491 of CAIZDF010000427.1, read as the reverse complement.
GCCAGCAGATTTCCCGTTTACACCCCAGCTATGATTATCCCAACCCAGCTATGCATCAGCGGGATGAAAAAGAGCAGTGTAACCACTTTCTGGCAGAATGGCTGCGTTTCTGCCTGGCCCACGGCTATAGCGCGCAGGCGCTGGCATATTAAAGAATAAACAGATAATGCCTTTCGCCTGATTTGCCATAATGGGCATTTGGGGAGGCATTGTCCGCAAGTTAAAAGAGAGAGATTTTGGAAACCTGCACACTAAGTAACACGAATGATGGCATCGTTCGATTATTGCAGATTTCAGATACGCATCTGTTCGCTGATGCTGGCCGCGATTTATTGGGAATCGCTACCGCGGATAGCTTTCAGGCGGTGCTGGATGCCATTACTGAATTGCCACAAACTTATGATGTGGTGCTGGCTACGGGCGATCTGTCACAAGATCACTCGGCGGCATCTTATCAGTGTTTTGCTCGTCGTGTGACTGCCCTAAACAAACCCGTCCATTGGCTACCTGGTAACCATGACCATCGGGTATTGATGCAAAATGAACTGCAGGTCGCGGGTATTCACCCGGAAATGCGCTTAGTGGGTGACCACTGGCAAGTCATTCTGCTTGATAGTCAGGTTTACGGCACGCCACATGGCTGGTTAAGCCACTTGCAATTAGAACAACTGGAAGCTGCGCTGCTGCAATACCCTGAAAAGCATGCCCTGATCTGTTTGCATCATCATACCTTTCCAATTGGTTCGATCTGGTTGGATCAGCATGATCTGAAAAATGCGAATGATTTCCTGACCTTACTGAGCCGTCACCCACAAGTGAAAGCGGTGCTCTGTGGTCATGTTCATCAGGAGTATGATCAGATGCATCAGGGGATACGTTTTCTGACTTCTCCATCGACCTGTATTCAATTTAAACCATTAAGTGTCGATTTTTCGCTGGATACCATGTCGCCCGGCTGGCGTTATCTGCAACTTTATCCGGATGGCCGACTGGCTACGCAAGTCTGGCGCCTTGATCCAGGCCAGTTTGTTCCTGATTTAAAATCTACAGGCTATTGAGATGTCTCCGACGCTGATTTATCTGCACGGCTTTAATTCCACTCCGAATTCTGTAAAAGCGCTGCAAATGACCGACTATCTGGCCAAAGAGTTGCCGGATATTCAGATCTGTGTGCCGGCGCTGCCGAATACACCGGCAGCAACCTGGCAGATGCTGCAACAAACTCTCGCTGATCTCGGCGATCGTCCGATTGGGCTGGTAGGCAGTTCTATGGGCGGTTTCTGGGCCATGAAAGTGGCAGAAACCTATGGGCATCGGGCGGTAGTGATTAATCCGGCGGTGCACCCGCACTTTTTGCTGCAGCAATTGCTGGGATTGCAGCGTAATCCGTATACTGGCGAAGAATATGTGCTGGAACCGGCGCATGTTGACGAGTTGCAAGCGTTGGGGGTGCCTGCGCTGCAACATCCAGAACGGATCTGGTTATTACAGCAACAGGGCGATGAAGTGTTAGACTATCGCCTCGCATTACAATTTTATCATTTTGCACGAACGACTGTTGAGCAAGGTGGCAATCACGCCTTCACAGGATTTGAACGTTACTGTGCTCAGATAGTAAGATTCCTGCAGTTATAAACCGTCTTCACGGAATACCATGACTCAAGCTTATACCGCTGAATCCATTGAAGTCCTCAATGGTCTGGAACCGGTGCGTCGTCGCCCCGGCATGTACACCGACACTTCCCGTCCCAATCATCTTGGACAGGAAGTTATCGATAACAGTGTCGATGAGGCACTGGCGGGGCATGCCCGTCGTATCGACATCACCTTATATGACGATCAATCGTTGGAAGTCACCGACGATGGCCGTGGTATGCCGGTCGATATTCATCCGGAAGAGGGTGTTCCGGCGGTAGAGCTAATTTTCTGTAAACTGCACGCGGGCGGTAAGTTTTCCAGCAAAAACTACCAGTTCTCCGGTGGTCTGCACGGTGTGGGGATCTCGGTTGTAAACGCCTTGTCACGTCGGGTGGAAGTGACCGTGCGTCGTGATGGTAATGTCTATGAGATGGCCTTTGAGCAGGGCGATAAAGTCTCTGATCTGACCATCACTGGCACTTGTGGCAAGCGTAATACCGGCACCAGCGTCAAATTCTGGCCGGAAGAAAAATATTTTGATTCGCCGAAATTTTCGGCCAGTCGTCTGGTCCATATTCTCAAAGCTAAAGCGGTGTTATGCCCTGGCTTGACCATTCATTTTGATGATCGCGTGAATAAGCAGGTGTACGACTGGTGCTATCAAGATGGCCTGCGCGACTATCTGCTCGATAATCTGAAAGAGACCATCCGTCTGCCGGAACAACCGTTTACCGGTCAGTTCAGTGCTGATAATTCGGCGGTGGACTGGGCTTTGTGCTGGTTACCGGAAGGTGGCGAGCTGATCAGCGAATCTTACGTCAACCTCATCCCAACCATTCAGGGCGGTACACACGTCAACGGGCTGCGTCAGGGCTTGCTCGATGCGATGCGCGAATTCTGCGAGTTCCGTAATCTGCTGCCGCGAGGCGTGAAACTAACCCCGGATGATATCTGGGATCGTTGTGCCTATATCCTGTCGATCAAAATGCAAGATCCGCAGTTCGCCGGTCAAACCAAAGAGCGCCTGTCGTCACGCCAGAGTGCCGCGTTTGTCTCCGGTATTGTCAAAGATGCTTTCAGCTTATGGCTGAACTCGAATATTGAACTGGCCGAACAGTTAGCAGAACATTGCATTAACAGCGCCCAGCGTCGTCTGCGTGCTGCGAAAACTGTGGTGCGTAAGAAGGTCACTTCTGGCCCTGCGCTGCCGGGCAAACTAACCGACTGTAATTGCTCCGATCCGATGCAGGGCGAGCTGTTTCTGGTGGAAGGGGATTCTGCGGGCGGTAGTGCGAAACAGGCGCGGGAGCGTGAGTTTCAGGCCATTATGCCGCTGCGTGGTAAGATCCTGAATACGTGGGAAGTGGATGCCTCGGAAGTGCTGGCGTCACAGGAAGTACATCATATTTCGGTGGCGGTGGGCATGGACCCAGACTCCGACGATCTGAGCGGTCTGCGTTATGGCAAGATCTGCATTCTCGCCGATGCGGATTCCGACGGTCTGCACATTGCCACCTTGCTGTGCGCACTGTTTGTGAAACATTTCCGCCCGCTGGTGGAAAAAGGGCATGTGTATGTGGCCATGCCGCCACTGTTCCGCATCGATCTCGGCAAAGAAGTCTATTACGCGCTGGATGAAGATGAAAAACAGGGTGTGTTAGAACGCCTAAAAGCCGAGAAAAAACGTGGCACGCCGCAGGTTACCCGCTTTAAAGGGCTGGGTGAAATGAACCCGAAACAACTGCGTGAAACCACCATGGATCCAAACACGCGCCGTTTAGTGCAACTGACATTGGACGGTGAAATAGACGAAACCATGCAGCTAATGGATATGCTATTGGCGAAAAAGCGCTCCGGTGATCGACGTGAATGGCTGGAGAGCAAAGGTGACTTGGCTGACATTGAAGTCTAGTTATCAGGTCTGTTCCAAAATAATAAAGGGGCCTGAGTGGCCCCTTTATTATTTTAGGTCTTTTGTGTTATCCGTGCAGACGTGCTGCTACATCTGCAACGCGGGCACCATACTGTTTGGCTGTTTCCAGATCACCTGACGGAATATCATCGGCCGGACGATCGGATGGGGATTGAACTAACAGACCAACGGAGCCACCCAGATTGTTGATATCATTACGTGTGGCACTGAAGGTATTGGATGGTGGCAGACCGAGGCTGACCCAGAGGCCACCATGTTGCGATGCCAGTGTTTGCATCCAGATCAAGCTAACTTGTTTGTCACCATTCAGGCTGGCACTGTTGGTGAAACCACCAAAGACTTTGTCTTGCCATGCTCGTGTGAACCACGCTTTTGAGGTGGCATCGGCAAATTTCTTAAACTGCCATGGTACGGAGCCCATATAAGTGGGTGCACCAAAGATAATCGCATCTGCGGTGTTCAGAATATCCCAATCACTTTCGGTGATATCACCATTTTGATTGATTTCAATCTGTTCAGCCTTTGCACCTTCAGCAACGAGTTCTGCGACCCGCTTTGTGTGCCCATAACCCGAAAAATAAACCACAGCAACTTTGCTCATTACATACCTACCTTAATAATAAGTGATACGAGATATCTGTTTTCTGTTCGTTGATGTTACACATTCGTATGTATAACCAATTTTCCAGAATAGATAGTATCTTTGGTATACTGTGTCGACAAGAAGGCACTTTAACGATACCAGGTTACCTGATGGAAACTATGCGCAGTGTTAATCGCAAACAAACGACCAAAGCCTATAGTGTCTATTCGCGGCATTGTCCGGCCCGGCAGTTTCTTGATCGCTTGGCTGACAAGTGGACATTACTGATCATTGATCGCTTAAAATTGGGCGAGACTCGTTTTAATCAATTGCGGCG
>CAIZDF010000426.1 GCA_903931645.1 uncultured Tolumonas sp. | reverse complement strand
TAACTACGTTGAATCTGAAGGTGTGTTAAACGGTGAAAAAGCCGTGGATTGGGGCACTTGGATGCAGTCTCTGGTCAAAAACAAATACATCGACCGCAAACCAACCGATGACAAAGGGTTCCTGCAAGGCAAAGTGGCTATCCATTACAACGGCTCATGGGCTGTGGGTGACATGACGAAAGCTTACGGCGATGACTTAGCCATTATGCCGGTGCCTGATTTCGGTAATGGCCCGGTAATTGGCGGTGGTTCATGGCACTGGGGTATCAGCAAAGCTTGTCCGGAGAAAGCTGGTGCAGCGAAGTGGCTGAGCTTCCTGATGCAACCGGAAGAAATTGCCGCCATGTCTAACGCGACCAGCCTGATTCCAAACACCGCTGCCGCTGCTGCAATGACTGAAAACTATAAGGCCGGTGGGAAATGGCGTGTGTTCTACGATTACTCTAAAAAATACGCCAAAATGCGCCCAGAAACCCCTGCGTACCCTGTGATCACCAGCAGTTTTGCGAAAGCGGTGAATGACATTCTGGATGGCACTGACGTTCAGGAGTCTTTGGATAAAGCCGTTGAAACGATTGAACGCAATATTCAGGACAACAACGGTTACGGCTATACCAAATAAATAATCTGCAGTCCGGCCCGCGCAATGCGGGCCTTTCCTGATGTTCAGATAGGACGTAAATGATGACCGATTCAGCATTTATTCAACCTCCGCCTGCAGTTAAGGCAAAAAAGAGTGACAGTCTGATGCGGCGTCAGCGGTATTACGGCTGGCTAATGGGCAGCCCCGCTTTTCTGGGGCTCATTCTCTTTATTTTTGTTCCCTTCATTATGGCTTTGGTGCTGTCATTTAGTGATCAGCGGCTGTTGTCGCCAAACCCGACTGAAGGTGTGGGTTTCCGTAACTACGATCGTTTGTTGGCGGTAACGGTACTGAAGCAAGATGCGTTGCATGACGATCAACAAAAAATATTACTCGATGAAAAAGGTGCGCCACAATTTGAACGGCTGCGTACCGTGTTGCGAAAAGACCCGTCTTATAAAGGTTATAGCGAATTATCCACGCTGACTTTTAATGAATCTCGTTTTGTCATATTGGCAAAAGATCCGCTGTTCATTAAGTCATTTGTTAATACGATACAATTCGCGATATTAGTTATTCCACTTCAATGTGGTGCAGCGTTGTTATTGGCGTTATTGGTCAATATGGGGCTAAAAGGTACTAATTTTTTCCGAACTGCTTATTTTGCTCCCGTCGTCACATCAATGGTGGTGGTGTCGATCGTCTGGACATTCCTTTATCACAAAGACGTTGGTCTGATTAATGAGTTCCTGAGTAAGATCTCGTTCGGCATGATTGATAAGATCAATTGGCTGGGTGATCCGAAATGGGCCATGCCTGCGATTGTGATCATGTCAGCTTGGCAGGGCGCGGGTTATCAGATGCTGATCTTCCTGGCGGGTCTGCAAAACATTTCTGAAGATCTGTATGAAGCAGCTTCATTAGACGGTGCCAACAGCTGGCAGAAATTCGTCAATGTCACCTTACCTGGGTTACGCAATACCACCATCTTCGTCATTATTTCCACGACTATTGCTGCGTTTGGTCTGTTCACCCAAGTGTCGGTTATGACTGCCGGCGGGCCAGCAGATTCCACGACGACAGTGATGTATCACGCGGTACGTAAGGGTTTCCGTGAGCAAGACATCGGCTACGGTTCGACCATCAGTGTGGTTTATTTCCTGGTGATTTTGGCGATTGCCATGGGTCAGAAATATTACTTCGACAAGCGGGAGAAATAAGCATGAAAAACACTTCTGCTATGGTAGATCCTGGTTTTATCTACAAACGGTTGCTGACTTACGCGGCGTTGTTACTGCTGGCTTATATCTTCCTGTTTCCTTTGGTTTTTATGATCATGTCGTCATTCAAACCGGAACAACAAATATTCTCTGATCTGTTCTCTATCCGGGCCTTGTTGCCGGTCGGGGATATTTCACTGAAAAACTATGTTTCTGTGTTTGAGAAAAGCGCCATTGAGACCATGTTCGTAAACTCCATGTTTATCACTGGTTCTACGGTGTTACTTGGCTTGTTGGTGAATAGTCTGGCGGCATTTTCGTTGTCACGCCTGCGTTGGAAAGGTCAGAACTTTGTACTGGCTGCCATCATCGCACTGTTGATCATTCCATTTGAAGCGATCTCTGTGCCTTTGCTGATGCTGGTGGCACACCTGCCTTGGATTGGCTGGGAAAATGGTCAGATCATTCTGGAAAACTCGTGGCTGAACAGCCTGCATGTGCAGATTTTACCGATGGTGGCGAACACCTTCTCTATCTTCCTGTTCTATCAATTCTTCCGTGATATTCCGAAAGACTTTGACGAAGCTGCAGCGATTGATGGTGCTACCCCTTGGCAGATCTACTGGAAGGTAATTGTACCAATGTCCGGCCCTGTGTTTGCCACCGTCGCCATCCTGCAATTCCTCAACATGTGGAACCAATATCTGTGGCCAATCATGGTGGTGCAGGGCGAATCAGTGCGCCCACTGCAACCAGGTATTCAGCAGTTTTTCGGCACCACAACCGAATGGGGCGAAATCATGGCTTACGCCAGTATGGTGACCATTCCTGTGTTGGTGGTGTTCCTGCTGTTCCAGAAGAAATTTGTCAGAAGTATGGCGAGCGCTGGTGTGAAAGGCTGATTTTCAGGCGCACAGACAACGACTTTTAAGAATTGATGAAATAAAGATTTCGAGAAGGATTACCAGAATGGCTGATTTAAAACTGAATAAAGTCATCAAGCGTTTCGGTGAGGTTCAAACCATTCATGGGGTGGATCTGGATATTAAACATGGTGAATTCGTGGTGTTTGTTGGCCCATCAGGCTGTGGTAAATCGACACTGCTGCGTATGATCGCAGGGTTGGAAACCATCTCTGATGGTGAAGTGATCATCGATGGGTTGACGGTGAACGATGTGTCGCCGTCTGATCGCGGCATTGCCATGGTGTTCCAGTCTTATGCGCTTTATCCGCACATGACAGTGAAAGAAAACATGAGTTTTGGCCTGCGCTTGGCGAAACGACCTAAAGAAGAGATCGAACAACGTGTAGGTGAAGCCGCCCGTATTCTGAAATTGGAACCACTGCTCGATCGTTTGCCAAAACAGCTTTCTGGTGGTCAGCGTCAGCGTGTCGCGATTGGCCGTACCATCGTGCGGAACCCGAAAGTGTTCTTGTTCGACGAACCGTTGTCGAATCTGGATGCCGAGTTGCGTGTGCAGATGCGTGTGGAAATCTCCAAACTACACGAACAACTTGGCAACACCATGGTCTACGTGACCCATGATCAGGTTGAAGCTATGACTATGGCCGACAAGATTGTGGTTTTACGCGACGGTCGCGTTGAGCAGGTTGGTGCACCATTAGAGTTGTATCACAACCCGGTGAACCAGTTCGTAGCCGGTTTTATCGGTTCACCTCGCATGAACTTCCTGAATGCCAAAGTGTTACAGATGGATGGAACCAAAGCTCAACTGCAACTGTCCGGCGGCGAACAATTCTCCATGACTTTAGATCGTCCGGTGAAAGTTGGTGATGTATTACTGATGGGTATTCGCCCTGAACATCTGTTGATTGGCGAAGTCGGCGATATCAACATCTCTTTGAATGTGGATGTGGTGGAAGCGTTAGGGGGAACTACCTTCGCGTATACCCAGTATGCCGGTGAAGATCAGGTGGTAGTGGTCACGGATGGTAGTCATATTATTCCGCGCGGCAAAACCATCGATGTGAGCTTTAAGCTCGAACATGTACATCTGTTTGATACCAGCACTGCGGGCAGTCTGTTACAGCAACAGAAAGCGCCAATTGTTGCCAAAATTTTGTCTGCTGCCTGAGTGAAGAGTGAGGTAATCAATGTCAGTGAATAAGGACAAGTTACTGCATGATGTAGTAAGCCTGCTAAGTAAAAAACATGCTGGTAAAGATTTATCCGAATTTTTGGTGCGCCTCGGCGCCCAATTCGGTGAGGTATTTGCAAAATTCACCCGCTTGTATGGTGAGCGGGCCGATTTCACAAATCGTTTTTCAGAATTGGTATTAGCGCTGGCAGAAATGCATCTGGCGCGGGAGCCTGAATTACGCGATCTCGATCGGCAGCGTGAAGAAGACAAAGACTGGATCATGAGC
>CAIZDF010000425.1 GCA_903931645.1 uncultured Tolumonas sp. | reverse complement strand
TGCCTTATTTTCTGTCTATTTTATAAAAAGCCTTACACATCAATAGATTAAAAAAAGATCTAAAACAGGCATAGCTTTTGCTTTATTTGAAATAAGATTAGTTTTTAAGTGGGTAAAAGATATGGAAGGTTTATCTGTTGTAGCAGCATATGATCATACCCCGGATCTGCATTTTGCCCGCGTGAGTGGCTTTAGTCCGATCTCCAGCAGCGATAAATTAGCCCTGTTGGAAACGCTAATGACCCAGGAAAAACTCGCCGATCTGCTGCAATCTTTTGCCACCTGGACCAGCCAACATTTGCCGGTTTGCCGCATGGCTTATATCTGGATGGAACAACGTTTCGAGATATTAAATCTCGGTCGTGGCGCTTACAAACAGCATTTCTCTCTGCTTGATCCTAAGATGCAGTTGCTGGGCCAAGTTGATTACGAATTAACCGGCAAACTGAACCCTCATCAGCATCGTCTGTTGCAGCAATTACACCAGTTGCTGATTAACCCGTTACGTTTGTTTCTGAAAATGGAAGAGATGGATCAGCAATGCCGGATGGATCATTTAACCGGTGTAGGTAACCGCGCTCATTTTGACGAAGCCATGCAGTTATCGATTGAGCAAAATAGCCGTCAGCCAAATGGCTTAACATTGATGCTGGTTGATTTAGATAACTTTAAACAGATCAACGATACCCATGGTCACCCAACTGGCGACAGTGTTTTAAAAGTGTTTGCTGAACTTTTGACTGATGTTGTACGCGGTACTGACATGGTCTTCCGTTTGGGTGGCGATGAGTTTGCGCTGATGTTCCAACCGGCAGATGAATTTACCGCGTTACGCGTTATGGTTCGCTTACAAAAACGTCTGACACAACATCCAGAACTGAAACAACTGAATGTGGGCTGTAGTTTAGGTTATACCAATTGGACGAGCGGCATGAGCGCCAAAGAGCTCTATCATCAGGCCGACGAACAACTGTATCATAATAAAAATCTGCGCCGGAATGCCTGAGGCCAACGTCAGGCATTTTGGTTCCAGTCGATTTTTAACCCGATAGTTCCGGTTTGACAGAGATAATCCTGACAGATAAATAACCCGACAACTGAGGCAATCTTCCCCTGATAACAGATGACTGGCATTGTGCTACGGAGCCAAGGCGCAACACCATATTCCTGCCATAACTTTTTCAACTCTCGCGAATGTTCTCTTCCCACCGGATGTGCTTTATGCGAACCAGGTAAGCCATATTCTATCGTTAATTGTTCATTCGCCTCGGGCATGCGTAACCGCAGTTCATTTAGGCAATCAGTCTGTAACGTCAAAACGCCATTCGCTAAATGAACGGGAATATCGATCGGTAATGCTTGCGACGAAATAGCGGCTGGTATTGGGGAAACTTGATATAAACGCTGCTGATATCGACGGATAAACCCTTGTTGCCAGACTAATTCCGGCATAGCATCAGCACGGGCCAATGCCACTTCAGGCCAGATTTTCTGTAATTGCGCGAGCGATGGCACCGTCGCGGTTTGTTGGCGTAACCAGAAGCGCAACAACTGATGGCGTCGTGCGGATGACAAACTTTCCAACCGTTCAATCTGTAAACTGCCATCGCAATGCTGACTGGCTAACAGATCTGTTTTGGCGATTTCATCAAGTAGAGTTTCTTGTTCCGCACATAAAGCAGCACTACGCGATGCGGTTACAGCAATTTCTGGCCAACGTTCCCGCAATAATGGGATCACGCGCTGGCGCAGAAAATTACGATCAAAACGTTCATCGTGATTGCTGTCATCTTCAATCCAGCTTAGGCGCTGGTTGATAGCCCAATCGAATAATTGCTGACGACTAAAAGACAATAGTGGGCGCACCAAACGACCATCAGCAAAATCAGCGTCCATTGGCATGGCAGCTAACCCCCGAGGGCCGGAACCACGCTTCAGTGCTAACAGCAGTGTTTCCAGCTGGTCATCCTGATGATGCGCGGTAAGCAAGATGCCACCGTTTGGCAAATACTGCCGAAATACAGCGTAGCGTGCCTGACGCGCCAGATCTTCCAAGCTTTGACGACTCTGTTTTTTAAGCTCAACACGTTGTGCAGTAAACGGGATTTCCAGTGTCTGGCAAGTTTGCTGGCAGTGGCTTAACCACTGATCAGCCAACGGATTCAACCCATGATGGACATGTACAGCCTGTAACGAAAAGCCTGTTCGTTGACGAATATAACGAGCCAATAATTCCAGCAATACGCGGGAATCCAGACCACCACTAAACCCGACCAGTAATGGGCCGGGTTTTAGCTGCTGATCCAAAATAGCGAATACGTCGGTTTCTAAACGATGATGGCTCACAGATACTCATTTCAGAACGTGATCAAGATGAACACATGATAACAGATGGGCTTCGGGATCACTGCTGTGTGAGCTATCACAGATTTATCTCTTGGCTTGGTTTTAATCAGCTTTTTACTCAATTCTTGGCTACATTCAAACAGTAGGAAAGGCCATTCAACCAACAACGGTCAGGAACAATAATGAGCGAAATATTACGGGCACAAACCCATTCTCCCGATGCACAAACAGCGGTTACCGAGCTGAAAGCGCAGTTCCGTGATGGTTCGTCTGCCTGCCTGATTTTGTTTTTCTGTTCTTGTTCTTATGATTTACAACAATTAGCTGAGAGTTTTAATACTTTATTCCCTGATGTTGAGGTGGTTGGCTGTACTGCTGCGGGAGAAATCGGACCTGAGGGCTATTTAGAACACTCTTTAACTGCGGTTTTATTTCCCAAAGATGAATTTGATGTTGTGAGCGGCTCGCTCACTCGACTTTCTGATTTTAGCGAAACAAAGGGTACACAGTTCGTACAAAATTTAGTGCCGCAATTAACTGCGTTAGCACACGATAGCCACAATCGTTACTCTTTTGCTATGCAACTGATTGATGGCTTGTCGAAAAAAGAAGAGTTAATTAGTCATTGTTTCCAGAAAGCATTAGGTCGTATTCCTCTATTTGGCGGTTCTGCCGCTGATAACTTACAGTTTGCTCACACCTATACTTTTCATCGTGGGAAATTTTTAGAAAATAGTTGTGTATTGATTTTGTTTAACACGGACCGGCCATTCCGCTTGTTTAAAACACAACACTTTTCTGGTACCAGTGCTCCACTGGTTGTGACTGCCGCTGACATTGCTAACCGGACAATCATAGAGCTCAATGGATTACCCGCAGCCCATGTTTATGCACAGCAAATTGGTTGTTCTGTTGAACAACTTAATGCGCAAGTTTTCGCAGCGTCGCCGGTTGTTATCAAAATGAATGGCAATGAGTACGTTCGTTCGATCCAAAAAATGTATCCTGATGGCAGTTTACAACTCTATTGTGCTATCGATGAAGGAGTCGTGTTGCGGGTTGCTAATAGCGTCAACCTGACTACAGACCTAGATCAGCAATTTGAAAAACTGCAAACCGCACTCGGCGATATATCACTGACGCTGGTGTGCGACTGTATTTTGCGACGGACGGATATTGTGAATACACAACAATTACCAGCGGTAAGTGATGTTTTTATACGTAACCAAACGTCAGGATTTAGTAGTTTCGGTGAACAATTCGGCGGGTTACATCTTAATCAAACCTGCACCGGCATTGCTTTTGGATACGGAGATGCCAGCTCATGACCGAACAGCCGCATTCCAACACTGATTTACAAAATGAAATTGTCCGTTTAAATAAAATCATCTCCGCATTGATCAAACAAGCCGATGCGCGAAACTCAGACAAAATGACTGATTTCAGTCTTTTTCAATCACAGGTCATGTTAGAAAATGAAGTACATAACCGCACGGAGCAGTTAGAAAATGCGTTACTGAAAAACAAACAAATTAATGCCGAACTCATCGATACACAATGGAAAATGATGGGGGAAATTGAAGAGCGAAAGCTGGTACTGCGAGCGTTGGAGCAAGAAAAAGCAGAACAAAAAGAGTTAATTCAAAAACTGGAAGAAAGTGATCGTCAGCTTCGGCAATCTGAAAAATTAGCGTCGATTGGCCAGTTAGCTGCCGGTGTAGCCCACGAAATTAATAACCCGATGGGATTTATTACCTCGAATTTGAGTTCGCTGCAGCGCTATTTTACCCAACTATTTCAACTGATTGCGCTTTATGAAAAATCATCGGCTGACCCAGCTAATCCTTTTTGGCCTCAACAGATCCAGTCATTAAGGGATGAAATCGATATCGATTTTTTGAAAGAGGATATTGGCCCGCTATTTCAAGATTCGATAGAAGGCGCGGTCCGCGTCAGGCGGATCGTTCAAGACTTGCTGCATTTTTCGCGCGCAGGGGAAAATTACTGGGAGTGGGCTAATTTACAAGATGGTCTGAATAGCACACTCAACATACTGAGTAATGAACTTAAATATAAAGCTGACGTGATCCGGGAATATGGCGATATTCCGCAAATTCATTGTATGCCCGCACAACTCAATCAGGTTTTTATGAACATGCTGCTAAACGCTGTTCATTCCATTGATATTCATGGCGAGATCCGCGTTAAAACTGGTGCAACCCAAGATCAGGTTTATATCGCTATTGCAGACACCGGCAGTGGTATGACGCCAGAAGTCAAAGCCAAAATTTTTGACCCGTTCTTCACGACTAAACGCTTAGGGGCCGGTACAGGTTTAGGTTTATCGGTCGCCTACGGCATTATCAAAAAACATCAGGGGAATATCGATGTGCAAAGTGAACCCGGAAAAGGTTCCGTTTTTACGGTCTGGTTGCCCATTTCGCCCGAGATCGAGTCAGACGATACGCACTGATATTAATGCGTCATTGCTCCGGTTCGTTTACGTAATAAAAATATCAATGGCAACGCGAGTAATGTAATGAACATCATCAACCGAAAATCACGCAGATAGGCGATCAGACTAGCCTGCTGGGTGATGGTTTTATTCAGTAAAGCAAGGCCACTGGCCGATTTCAGATCCCACAGTGTCGGCAACTGATGTAACCAAATAGCATTAAATCCGTTGGTATTCTCGGCCAGAATGGAATGAAAAACCTGCGTGTTTTGCGATAGCAAAGTAACCACGATTGAAATACCAATACTGCTACCGATATTGCGCAACAAGCTATACATCGCTGTGCCTTCATTTCTATATTTCTGATCGAGTGTCATAAAGGTCATTGTGCTCAGCGGTACAAATACGAACCCCATCCCAAAACCTTGGATAAAACCCGTTCTGAACAGATCGATGAAAGTGATATTGAGATCAAACAGCGACATTTCCCATAATGATTCCACCATCATTAATAAACCGACAACCAATAATGTCCGCAGATCAAAGCGACGCATCAGATGACCGACCAGACTCATACTCAACATAGTTCCGAGCCCACGCGGTGCCATGGCAAACCCCGTTGCTAAAACCGGATAACCCAGCAGGTTTTCTAGAAAAGGGGATAACAAGGCCACAGTCGACAGCAACATGACGCCTAAGATAAAGATCAGTAATAAGCCAATACAGAAGTTTCGGTCTTTGAACATGG
>CAIZDF010000424.1 GCA_903931645.1 uncultured Tolumonas sp. | reverse complement strand
TTTCCTTTGGTAATTATTACGATCCGCAGCAGCTTGGTTTTTCCGATCTGCTGGTGATTAACGACGATCAGGTCAAGCAAGGCAAAGGTTTTGATACGCACGGCCACCGTGATATGGAGCTCTTTTCCTATGTGCTGGAAGGGGCGTTGGAGCACAAAGATTCGATGGGTACAGGCTCTGTGATCCGTCCGGGCGATGTGCAGATGATGAGTGCCGGTTCCGGCATTCGGCACAGTGAATACAATCCTTCCCGCGAAGAGTTGGTGCATTTTTTACAGATCTGGATCGTGCCCAATCGTAAAGGCGTGACCCCACGTTATCAGCAGCAACATTTCGCGGAGGCGGAAAAACGAGGCCAGTTGCGTTTGATTATTTCACCGGAAGGGGAAGCGGGTTCACTGTCGGTATATCAAGATGTGCGTGTGTATGCCGGGTTATTTGATGGCGATGAAACGCAGACCTTCACCTTGCCGGAAAACCGCTATGCCTACGTGCATGTCGCGCGAAGTAGCATCGAGATCAATGGTCAGCAGTTCTCTGCGGGTGACGGAGCCCGGATCAGACAAGAGCAGCACATCACCTTGCAAAATGGTGTCGCGGCAGAAGTGCTGCTGTTTGATCTGCGCCCCAACGAACTGGCGCTGGTGCGTTGAGCGTTAGTTAAGCGCTTACTCTTCTGTTGGGATCGCCGCCAGCGTCGCGGTCAGTAATTGCCAGAAGCGCTCCACCGAAGGAATGGAAACCCGTTCCTCCGGTGAATGTGCCCCTTTGATGGTCGGACCGATCGAGACCATATCCAAATCCGGATAAGCTTTTTTAAACAGACCGCACTCCAATCCGGCGTGGATCACCATGATATTGGCTTTATTGCCAAATAAGCGCTGATGTTGTTGTTGCGTGATCTGCATGATGGGTGAATTTGGTTCGGGTGCCCAACCGGAATAATCGCCGGAAAACAGACACTGTGCGCCACTTAAACTGGCGATTGCCGAAAAGCTGGAACGCAGATGCAAACGCCCTTCATCGGTGAGCGAACGCACAAATGATACTGCTGTCAGTTTTGCGCCTTCGGTTTTGATCACGCCCAGATTGGTTGACGTTTCCACCACCCCTTTCACAGCGTGGCTCATGCTGATCACACCATTGGGTAGGGCGACTAATCCGGCTAACAACTGTTGCTGACAATTTTGTGTTAACACAAGTTCTGCGGATGGCGCATTGGCAACAACGAGCTGTAAACCGGCATCACTGTGTTGGAGCTCTTTGGCTAACAGCTGCGCCTCTTGGGCGATCCATGTGGTTAATTCATGCTGTTTTTCAGTGGAAATTGAGATCAGTGCTGACGCATCACGCGGTATGGCATTACGCAAGTTCCCGCCATTCAAAGCACTGATTCGGATCGGCAATGCTTGCTGTAAGCGGAATAAGGTACGGCATAACAACTGATTGGCATTGCCACGTCCTTCATGAATATCAAGGCCGGAATGTCCACCCCGTAAACCGGTGAGCTGCAGTTGATAGGTTTGATAATCCGCTGGGTTGGGTTCAAACGTCAGTTCAAAATAAAGTTTGGCTTCTAAGCCGCCTGCGCAGCCCATGTAGATATCGCCATCTTGTTCGGCATCGGTATTGATCAGAATTTTGCCTTGTAACCAATCCGGTTGCAGTGCAAATGCACCGCCCATACCGGCCTCTTCATCAACGGTAAACAGCACCTCTAACGGCCCATGTTTCAGGCTGGGATAAGTCAATACCGCCAAACAGGCTGCGACGCCGATACCATTATCGGCACCCAGTGTCGTGCCTTTGGCGCGTACCCAGTTGCCATCAATATTAGGCTGGATTGGATCGCGGGAAAAGTCATGGCCGTTGCTGGCCTGTGGCACCATATCGAGATGTGCCTGCAAAATCACGGGCTGGCAGTGTTCCATGCCTGCTGTTGCCGCTTTGCTGATCAGCAAATTACCTTTGGCGTCACTTTTTAAACCGAGATTTTGTGCCGCTACTAACGACGCAATCCAGTCACTTAACGCTTGCTCTTGCTTGGATGGGTGCGGTATCTGGCAGATCTGCGCGAAGAAAGTCCACAGGCGTGATGGTTGCAGTCGGGTTAGCATGGTCATGATGTTGTTATCCATCCTGTCTAGTTGATAAGAACTGCCGTTCTACTTGTTTATAAGAACTGTCGTTCTACACGGTTAGTGATTTTAATCACCAGCTCATAGGCAATCGTGCCGATATGTCGCGCCACCTCTTCGGCTGGCAGGCCATTGCCCCACAATGTCACTTCATCACCGGCTTGATCGTGGCTCTCTGGGCCGAGATCAACCGTCATCATGTCCATCGACACGCGACCAACCAATGCGACTTTGCGACCATTGACTAAAACGGGTGTTCCGGCAGGTGCCATACGCGGATAGCCATCGCCATAACCCATCGCAATCACGCCAATTCGGGTGTCTCGCGTTGCCACCCAATGGCCGCCATAACCAATGCTTTCTCCGGCTTTGTGTTCACGTACGGAAATTAGCTGACTTTTCAGGGTCATGACGGGTAACAAACCTTCATCGATGCCGTTACTTTCTGCACGTGGCGAGATGCCATATAACGCTATGCCGGGGCGCACCCAGTCGAAATGGGCATCAGACCAATATAAGACGCCAGCGGAGTTTGACAGGCTTTTTTCACCGGGGAAGGGCGCTGTTGCGGCAACAAAGCGGGTTAATTGTTCCAGCGTGGTGGCTGATGATAACTCGTCAGCTTGATAAAAATGGCTGACAAAACCCACATCACCCATGACATTCGCCGAGTGTGTTAACTGACTGACATAATGCGCCACTTGTTCCGGATAGATGCCGATGCGGTGCATGCCAGTGTCGATTTTTAACCAGACTTTCAATGGGCTGGCTAACGAGGTTGAGAGAATATCGGCTAATTGTCCGGCATGATGCACTACCGGCTGAAACTGAAATTGCGCGG
>CAIZDF010000423.1 GCA_903931645.1 uncultured Tolumonas sp. | reverse complement strand
TAGTTGGCTATAAAAAAATCTAGCGATCCCTTCTGCCGTCTTTAATGCAATATTTCCGGTAAAACCATCGCAGACAATTACATCGGCTTGACCAGAGATCAGTTGATCACCTTCCAGAAAACCGATGTAGTTAAATTGATCATTTGCTGCCAGTAATTCCGCTGTTTCCTGCACCAGTTTACTGCCTTTAATAACCTCTTCACCCACATTTAATAAGGCAATTTTAGGAGAAGAAATAGCATGTACATGTTTTGCGACCAAATCACCCATGCAGGCAAATTGCCATAACATCTCAGGCGTACAATTAACATTACACCCTAGATCAAGCATAACGGTATGTTGGCCACGAAGATTAGGCAGAGATGAGCACAGCGCAGGACGTTTCAAATGCGGCAGCATAGTAATCACTCGCATCGCCATCACCATTAATGCACCAGTATTGCCACCACTGACACAAGCCTGAGCTTGACCTGAACGCACCAACTCCAGCATCACTCGCATAGATGAGTCAGTTTTGTTACGTAAAGCAATAACAGGTCGCTCCGCCATTGATACAGATTGCGAAGTATGAACGAGGTGTAATCTAGGATGTGCGTCGAGGGAATATTGTTCCAACAAGGGAACTAATTGAACTTGATCACCAACCAACAGAATGTTGATTTGCGGCAAAAGCAACAGTGCCTGCGCAGCGGCAGGCACTGTTTCGGAGGGACCGAAATCCCCCCCCATGGCATCTAACGCAACCGTTAGAACTGACAAAAGGCAGATCTGCGTTTACAGAACTTAGATTACCTTTTTACCACGATAGTAACCATCAGCGGTCACATGGTGACGACGATGAGTTTCACCGCTAGTTGCATCAACGCTCAACTGCACTGCTGACAGCGCATCGTGAGAACGACGCATGCCACGACGTGAACGGGTTTTACGGTTCTGTTGTACGGCCATTGACCTTACTCCTAATTAACTTACTTGCGTTTCAAACTAGTTAGAACAGCAAATGGGTTTGGACGCTCATCAGCAGGGTCGATCTCACCCCACGTCATTTGCGCGCCTGCCATTGGACATTCCTCCAATGGGTGCATAGCCACGATCGGCAGACTAAGAATTAATTCATCCTCAATCAGCTCGTTAAGATCAAACTCGCCATTTTCATCAAGTTGAATCAACTCGTAAGATTCTGGCAGTTCATCCTCTATCGTGTTCCTCAAAAGAGGAGTATACGAAAATTCAGCCTTGCAGTGGTATTCAAATTCACCTGAACAACGCTGACACTCTACGATCAAAGTAACCGATGCAGTTCCCTGCATGACAACTAAGCCTTGAGGATCAGTGAAAAAGCTCAGATCAGCTTCAATATCACCAACAATTCCGTTCGAGGATTCGACCAGTCGCGTCATGTGCTTGGCTTCAACAATACCTTGATAATCAAGGCGTTTAGCGGCACAACGTACGGGGTCGATCTTTATGGGCAGTTTTACCTTTTGCATAAGGCGGGCATGATATAGATACAGCTCTCGATAGTCAAAGGAAAAACCATTCGATACCGTCTATTCGCTGATGAAGAGAGGCGGCCACTGATGTGCGACATGATATGCTAATAACATCTTCTCATATTTTGATGATTTTATGATAACACCTGATTTAATACTGGCATCAACCTCTGTATACCGTCGGGCACTATTAGAGAAATTAGCCCTACCCTTCCGTTGTGTCGCACCACATATAGATGAAACGCCACAAACTGGGGAAGAAGCAATACAACTCGTGCAACGTCTGGCATTAGAAAAAGCCCAAGCCGTTGCAAAAGACAACACCACT
>CAIZDF010000422.1 GCA_903931645.1 uncultured Tolumonas sp. | reverse complement strand
GGCGCCGATTAATGTTGCTCAACAGTGGTTTGTGTCGTTATTGAGCCGCTTTATGCTGCAATATCCACAGATTGACATTGAGCTGACCATATCGAATAAAAACATTGATTTGGTAGAGAATCACATTGATTTGGCGATCCGCGTTGGCGAGATGACAACGCCCGACTGGATTGCTCGTCACCTGACCGATATCCCGTTTTGCCTGTGCATGAGCACAGCAATGACGAACACAGAGGTTTCACTATCGCATCCGCAGGCGCTTATACATTATCCGGTGGTGGTTTCTAAGCCGGTTCAGCACTGGCGTCTCATTCATTCCGTTACGCAGGAAGAGTTCAACTTTGATGTTGCGGCTAAAGCGCGGTTTAAGGTGGATGATCTGCATACTGCCATGAATGCCACGCTAGCCGGAATAGGGATCGGGCTGTTTCCGGTTGCGATGGTTGCACCCTATATCGCCGCTGGAAAACTGCAGATAGTGCTACCGGAATGGCAGGGGCGTAAGCGGCCTGTTTATTTGCTTTATCGTGATCGGGTCAATATGCCACACCGTTTACGATTATTGATCGACTTTATCCTTGAGCAAATACCGGCAGAAATCCACTACCGTGGTCAGAGTTGCTGATAGCTTTCATCCTGCAACGTAAATTTAAACTGCCGTTGCGATGAGAGAATAACTTGCCTGTGTTTAGTGACAAAAATGGCTTCGATATGGGGAATGGTAGCCAGGTAATTCAGCGCCTTCTCGATTCCCATGCCATAGAGCAGGGTGGTGTAGATATCGCCATCAATCGAATCATCAGAAATGACTGTTACACTCAGCAGCTCATTATCCAGTGGATAACCAGTTTTCGGGTCGAGAATGTGATGATAAATCTTGCCGTCAATGTCAAAATAACGCTCATAAACGCCCGATGTCACTACCGATTTTGCCACCACATCGATCACGCCAATGGTTGCATCTGTTTCCCCAAAGGGTCTCTTCAGCCCGATCGCCCATGAGGTTGCCCCGTACAACGGTGCACCCACAGTCAACACATTGCCGCCTAAATTAATTAACGCATGATCAATGCCCAATCGATGTAGTTCATCACGCACGCGATCAGCAATATAGCCTTTCGCGATAGCGCCGAGATCGATCTCCATGCCTTGCTGCGCTAAAAAAACCGAGCAAGTTTGGGGATCTAAGATCACGTGCTCTGGCCGAGTGAGCGGCAGCAGTGATTGAACTTCTGATGCGGGTGGCACGGTGTTGCCAGAAAACCCGATCTTCCACCGTTTCACCAGCGGCCCAATGGCTAAATTAAAACAACTGTCGGCAAGTAAACTGACGGCTTTAGCTTGGCTGATCAAATCGAATACTGATTGGCTTACTACAACAGGATGCAAACCAGCAGCGTGGTTAACAGCCATAAGTTGAGACTGAGCACGATTAACCGTTAGCAGATTTTCTTGTTGTTTAATCAGGCGGAAAACAGAAGTGGCGACGTGTTGATTATCTTCAAAGAGTTTTAGCAGGATGGGGGAGCCCATTAGCACGGCAGAATAGGAATAAACGCGTTGTTCTGCCGGCATCATGATCACCCTAAATTATAGAAAGAGTAAAGCCGATGTGCTGTACGGAACACACCGGCTTTCGGTTATTACTGTTTTGCCCAGTTCGCTGCGTGGCGCCCCGCCATGGTGCCGAAAACGATGACATCGGCGACCGCATTACCGCCGATCCGGTTACGGCCATGCAGACCACCAGCTACTTCGCCCGCCGCAAACACGCCCCGAATAACGTTACCGTTTACATCCAACACTTCAGTATCCGCGTTGATGGTGACACCACCCATAGTATGATGCACACCTGGTGCAATACGGATCGCGTAGAACGGGCCTTCATGAATCGGGTGACGTAGCGCTGTTGTGCGACCAAAGTCTGCATCATGCTGTTTTTCAACGAAGAGATTATAGCGCTCTAATGTTGCCAGAAATGCATGCATGTCGAGGCCCAGTTTATCTGCCAGCACGCGTGGGCTATCAGCACTGACTACAAAACCTTTACCAATATACTCATCGGCAGCTTTGTTGTTACGGCGGACCTGCTCATCAAAAATGATGTATGAGTAATGTTCTGGTAAATTGATTATTGCCGCAGAGACTTTGTCCCGCGTTTCCAATTCGTTGAAGAAACGCTCACCTTTTTGATTGACCAGAATGGCGCCACCACCACGGATCGCCTCAGAGATCAGATAAGAAGTGGTTTGTTCAACCGTCGGGTGGATCTGAATTTCACCCATATCCACGGTGCCGGCACCAATTTGTTCCAGC
>CAIZDF010000421.1 GCA_903931645.1 uncultured Tolumonas sp. | reverse complement strand
TGGGTCTTTAGTCTCTTCCGTTAAGGTGCTTACTGCATCAAAGCCCAAGAAAGAATAACAGGCGATAGCAGCACCAGACATTACCATTGGCATCTTCATATCACTGTTAAAAAATGGCGTTAAATTCCACAGTGATTTGGTCGCATCCCCTACGACATAGTGAATACAGAGCACTACAAATGCCGCTAACACTAATAATTGCACCAGCATCATCAGATTATTCACCGATTTAGCCAGTTTCAGCCCCACGACATTAATCAGTGTCGTCACCACAATAAACGCGATGATCCAGCCCGCCATTGGAATGCTGGGAAATGCCGAATTCAGATAAGCCGCACCGATTAACCAAATCACCATCGGTAAGAACAGATAATCGAGTAGCACCGCCCAGCCGACTAAAAAGCCTAATTTGGCATGGATCGATTTACGGGTGTAGGTATAAGCCGACCCCGCAGTCGGAAATGCCTTGGCCATTTGCCCGTAGCTGTAAGCCGTGAATAACA
The DNA here is from genome assembly GCA_903931645.1 of uncultured Tolumonas sp. Lineage (GTDB taxonomy): Bacteria > Pseudomonadota > Gammaproteobacteria > Enterobacterales > Aeromonadaceae > Tolumonas. Next base: position 3,699 of record CAIZDF010000421.1, on the reverse strand, counting down.
TGGCAATCAGTGCAACTAGATAGGCGGTTGGCACGACACCGCCGGTTTGTTGCGCCAATATGCCGAACGTACCTAATACGATAATCGGTGTCATATAGGCGAGACCGAATAACACCACGGAACTCAGTGTCAGGCTTCGGGTCATTTGGCCATCCTTGTCTGTTTGGCCATGCATCCTTGTCAGGCTTTCGTTGCTCATAATTCAATCCTCAATATACAAAAAGGTGGTAGTGATGTGCGCTAAGGCATGCTCCATCAGGGTTTAAAATTGGTTGATGTTAGAAATGAAGCTCTCGAATACCGTTCGGCAATTCGTGGATTTCGCCACTTAACGCCATACGACGATCAGCGAGATAACGGTATTGACTGCGACTTGCCGCCAGTTGAGAAAGATCGATATCAATCGCCAGTTGCACCGGTTCGCGACCACACTCCACCAACACATTGCCAAACGGGTCGACGACACAACTGCCACCCGCGAAGGTCAGGCCATCCCCTTCCCCACAGCGATTAACCATGACAGCAAACACTTGGTTTTCCATAGCACGCGCGATGATGGCGTTGCGGTGCACCATGCCGTAAGGGTCCATATTGCCGTTGGTCACGATCAACAGATCAGCGCCCAACGTCGCTAAAGCGCGCGCAGTTTCAGGAAATTCGATGTCGTAACAGATCAAAATGCCGACGCGCAGGCCATTCCATTCACAGGTCATCATGCGATCACCAGGATGAAACACGCCTTTATCGGAAGCCCACAAATGCGTTTTGCGATAAGCCATCGCAATGCCATCAGGGGTGATCAATGACGTGGTGTTATAAAACTTACCGTCACAGGCTTCGGCAGTGCCTATCGCTACAGAAACATTCTTTTCCTGACACGCCTTTTGAATGGAGCTTAGTAAAGAGCCATCTGCTGGTTGTGCGAGATGCCCGATGTTGTCGGCAGTTGGGAAACCGGTCAGGTAGGTTTCCGGAAAAACAATCAAGTCCGTTTCTGGTGAGCAACGCGCGATGGCGGCGAGTGCCGATTCCAGATTGGCCTCGATGTTGCACTCCTGACCTGGCAGTTGAACGAGTTCGATACGCATAACATTTCCTTCTTCTTTCACTGCACGAAATCCTTCTGTGCTCAGTGTTAAATTCAGTATCCGCTCTGAGTGTGTTCTTGAAAATTCCACAAGTGGGGTAACCCAATGGGGGTATACATGGGACGAACATTCGATGAACTGGCCTGGCATCAGGCAGTAGCGAGATTGATCGAAGCAATTGATCGGCCATCTTTCTGGCCCTCGTTAATTAAAACGATCAGTGATTATGTGGAATTCGATAGCTGGGTTGCATTGCTGTTCAGTGCCGATCAAACGCCCGGCGTATTGGCAGAACAACCGACCAATGATGGCAGTGAAGACTCTTTATTTCAGGATTACCTAAATGGGTTATATCTATTAGACCCGTTTTATATTGCCGCTCGCAGTAGCATAACTTCTGGTTTAGTGCGCCTAGATGATGTTGCGCCAGATCGTTTTCTCTTCACAGATTATTATCAACGCTATTTTCGGCTAAATATTGTCGAGGATGAGATCCAGTTTAATCAGCCGATTGATGCGAACCGCACCTTATCGCTGTCGTTGGGTGCGGCGCATCGTTTTACGCCTGAGGAAATTGCAAAACTCGCGATGATCCAACAATGGGTGATTGCCTTGATACGCCAGCGTTACAACTATGAACAGCAGTCATTACCAGTGCAGACTATCGCGGAAACACATAACTGGCAGGCCGAGTTGGATGTGTCGATCAGCAATACCAAAGGCATTTCATTGACCATGCGCGAGATGGATGTCAGCCGTTTGATGCTGGGGGGATATTCCAGTAAAGGCATTGCTCAGAAACTGGCAATTTCGGTCGAGACCGTCAAAGCACATAAAAAACACATCTATTCCAAGCTGGGCATTAATTCTCAGTCACAGCTATTCTCGGTGTTCCTGCAGGCACAGGAAATGCCTGCGCACCAAAATGAACTACCAGAGAAAGTAGAAAGCATTAATAGGGTGCGAAGTAAGCAGCTGTTATCTGTTGGATAAAAAAAGACCGCCAATTGGCGGCCAATAGTTCACTTGGGGTGATTTACTTCTGTTTCAACCAGAGGAACTGGAAAGGTTCCAATGTGAGCACGCCATTATTCAGCGTAATATCTTGCTGCTGATATTGGTCGTAGACATAGTGACCATAACCAGTTTGTTCCAGAATAGCTTGCGACAACGTTTGCTGTTGAGCTGACATATTCATCAGCACCAAGGTTTTGTGGCAGTCACGTTCACGTAAGAATGAAAACACATGCTGATTTTCATTTTTGACTAGTTGATAGTTATTTTCGTTGTAAAACTCAGGGATGGATTTGCGCAATGCGATCATGCGTTTTAACGCACTGAACACCCGATGTTCAATGGTGTCGACATCGTTGCGTTTTGCGGCTTTCTTCCAATCGATGATCGGACGGTTCAACCAACGGTTATCATCCTGTTTGCTTGGGTCTTCCAGGAAGGAATAATCATTCGTACAAGCTAATTCATCGCCGTAATAAACCAGCGGAATACCACCGAATGACATAATGCCACTGTGCATCAGCAAGGTTTTTCGGATCGCCTGTTCAATCAGCTCTGCATTACCCTCTTCCAACCCTTTTTCCAGCCCCAGCAAAGTGGCCGTCGCCCCGGTGATGCGGGCATCTTGGGTTTTCGGGTTATACATGAACCGCTGGCCTTTTGCCGGGCTACCAGCAAATTCCCCCACGTAGTAAGAGATCATGAATTGTTTATGGTCGAACGGGTTATAACCGGCGGCCAGAATATCCTGATCGGCGTAACCTAAACCGATGTCATCGTGACAACGGATGTAGTTGATCCATGTAGTTCCTTTCGGCAAGCGCGGAATATTCTGCAGACCATGTTCCAGAATGCGTTTATTCTGTGTTGCCATCGAGTCCCACAGATACACCATATAAGAGGCGTTATAGGCGATTTCACACTCATCGACAGTGCCACCACCGAGGTATTTGACGATTTCAACTGGCTGGACAATCGCTTCGGCTTTGAAGATGGCACCCGGTGCGGCAATTTTGGTGCACGCCTTAAACAGCTGCAGCAGGATATGCGCTTCGTCTAAGTTCTGGCTCTGTGTGCCCAGTTTTTTCCACATAAAGGCCACGGCATCAAGACGCAGAACATCTACCCCTTGATTCGCCAAATTGAGCAGGATCTTGATCATCTCAATAAAGACTTTCGGGTTGGTGTAGTTCAGATCCCACTGGTAGGTGTTAAAGACCGTAAATACCCACTTATTGATGGTCGGCAGATAGGTGAAATTTCCTGGCGCGTTTTCCGGGAAAATCTCCGGCAGTGTTTGTTCAAAGGCATCAGGCATCGAGCGATCATCGTACATGTAATACATGTCTTGATATTCTTTCTCGCCCTGCAGTGCTTTTTTCGCCCACTCATGTTCGTTAGAGGTATGGTTTAAAACCAGATCCAGTTCCAACAGCATGTTTTTGGCACGGAAGGTTTTGGCAATTTTGCGAATATCGGCCATTGAGCCGAAACGTTTTTCGACCGTGCGATAATCACTGACCGCATAACCGCCATCATTGGCTTCTTCCGGCATTTTCAGCAGAGGCATCAGGTGCACATAGTTCACACCTAACTC
>CAIZDF010000420.1 GCA_903931645.1 uncultured Tolumonas sp. | reverse complement strand
TCATCCCACAAGGTGTCACTGGTGACATAACCCACCGCGTCTAAACCGGGTAACGCGGGTACAAATGGACGAGCGCCTGCGGCAATGATGATGCTGCGGGTTGTTAAACGCTGTGTTGTGCCATCGTTGCGTTTTATTTCCACTGTCCATGGATCAACAATTGTGGCGTAGCCCTCAACAACATCGACGCCTAATTGGGTATAACGCTCAATGCTGTCATGCGGTGCGACAGTTCTGATCACCTCATGTATGCGGGCCATAACTTTACGAAAACTGAATGAGGGGATTTGGTTTTCAAGACCATATTGTTCGGCATGTTTTAGGGTATGAGCAACGTGCGCGGATTTAATCAGTGCTTTGCTGGGAATACAGCCATAGTTCAGACAATCGCCGCCCATTTTATGTGCTTCTACCAAGGTTACTTTCGCTTTTACCGCCGCCGCGATATAGGCCGACACTAAACCGGCGGCACCACCACCAATGACGATCAGATTCCGATCAAAGTGTTTGGGTTTGGTCCATTTTGCATAGACCCGGCGTTGTTGCAGAAAATGAGTAAATCGTTTTACGAGCAGCGGGAAAATACCCAGCAAGGCAAACGAAAATAGTAATCCGGGCGAGGCGATGTCAGCTAAGCCAGTAATTTTGACCAGTTGTGTACCGGCATTAACATAAACTACCGTCCCCGCCAACATACCGATTTGACTGACCCAATAATAACGTCGGGTGGAAATAGGAGTCAGCCCAACCAACAGATTCACGAGGAAAAAGGGAAACAACGGGATAAGGCGCAGGGAAAACAGATAAAACGCGCCATCTTTCGCCATTCCATCATTAGTGGCTTTTAATTTGTCGCCAAAATGCGCCTGCACCAGATCGCGCAGTAAATAACGTGCAGTAAGAAACGCGAGTGTCGCCCCGATGGTTGAGGCAAAAGAGGCAATCACCGAACCCCAGAATAGGCCAAATAGTGCACCGGCAGCGATGGTCATTATTGCGGCGCCGGGTAATGAAAAGGCCGCCACAATAACATACAACAGGAAAAAAGATGCGCCGACCGTAATCGGCGATGTAGCTCGTAAAACTGCAAATTGATCCATGCCGGATTTTAAGCCGTTCAGGGTCAGATAGTGCTGTAAATCAAGCGTGAAAAAAGTGCTGACTACCACGAGCACGATGCCAAGCAGAATTAGTTTTTTCATCAGTAGATCTCATTCGTGTGTTCTATGAGGTTAGTCGTCATGGCTCGTTATTTCTTACACCAGAAGTCTGAATGAATGCTGAGCATCGTATAAAAGAAGAATCCGGCACTTTTTTATAGGCGAACAATAATTAAGTGTAAGAAATCGAATGTTTTCCCGACTAACGAGTTATGCGCTATTCCATTACCCGGAGATCCACACATGAAGCTTAGTATTATTGTCGGTATGCTGATTTGCTTTTTTACCTCAGTCACGCAGGCCGCAGACGATTGGGCTACCTTGCAACAAACGGCTAAAGGGCAGACGGTGTATTTCAATGCCTGGGGTGGCAGCGAAGCGACGAATGCTTACATTGCCTGGGCGGCATCAGAGGTGAACAAGCGTTATGGTTTGATGGTGAAACAGGTGAAGGTGACCGATACGGCGGAAATTGTAAAACGTATTCAGTCAGAAGTTGCTGCCGGGAGAACCAAGGATGATGGCTCGGTCGATTTAATGTGGGTGAATGGGGAAAACTTTAAAAAACTCAAACAAGAGAAATTACTGTTCGGTCCTTGGGCGGAACAGTTGCCGAATTGGCAGTATGTTGATCTGAGCAAACCAGTCCGCGTTGATTTTTCTGAGCCTACCGAGGGGCTGGAAAGCCCATGGGGGACGGCACAATTAACCTTTATTGCCGATAAAGCGAAGACGCCAGTGCCACCGCACTCAGCGATGGAATTGCTGACTTTTGCCAAAGCTAACCCGGGGCAGGTGACCTATCCGAAACCACCTGATTTTCATGGTTCAACCTTTTTAAAACAGCTGTTGTTGGAATTGACACCTGATCCTGCGGTGTTGCAACAACCTGTTTCTGCTGTCGATTTTGCGAAAATAACCAAACCGTTATGGACGTACCTTGATCAGTTGCATCCATTGCTTTGGCGCCAGGGAAAAGCATTTCCAGCGAATGTGGCAGAGATGCACCGCATGTTGGGTGATGGTGAGCTGAAACTGTCATTGACGTTTAATTCCAATGAAGCGGCCAATCTGATTGCCACCCAACAACTGCCAGCCACGGTGTACAGTTTTGGTTTTACCAAAGGCACGATAGGAAATGTGCATTTTTTGGCAATACCTATAAATGCACATGCGAAGGCTGGCGCTCAGGTGTTTGCTAATTTCCTGCTGTCGCCAGAGGCTCAGGCCAGAAAAGCGGATATCGCGGTTTGGGGTGATAGCAGTGTCTTAAAAGACAAAAGAATCCCGGCGGCGTTGCATATAGAGTTAGTTAATAAAGCACCGGGCATGCTGGTGGAAAAGGTGCCAACGTTAGCTGAACCACATGCTAGCTGGATGGGGGCGTTAGAGACGGAATGGTTAAAACGCTACGGGTCGCATTAATGCCCTCATGGCGCGATCAGATCATGTTCGGGCTTGCCATTGCTCTGGTTGCGCTGATCTTTATGCCGTTGATCCCCGGTTTGTTCTGGGCCATGTCACCGGCCTTTCACCTGTCTGTCTGGCAAACACTTTGGCTTGATCCACAGTGGCGGCAAGCATTATTGGCCACGGTGTTGTCGGCATTTATTGGCACTACGCTGGCGTTCCTTTTGGCTATCACGATTGCGATGCAGCTCTATCCTGGGCGACGCTGGTTGCAGCTTCGGCAGCGGTTGCCCATCTTGCTAGCGATACCACACGCAGCATTTGCGATTGGTTTCTTTTTCCTTGTTGCACCATCGGGGTGGTTATCTCGTTTGATGGTGTTATTGAGTGGTTGGGTCATGCCGCCAAATTGGATAACGGTGCAAGATAGTTATGGGCTGAGCCTAGCGCTGGCGTTAGCGATCAAAGAGAGCTGGTTCCTGTTATGGGTGTTATTTGCGGTGTTAAGCGAACAGGAAATCACTAAACAGATGACAATCGGACAAACGCTGGGTTATAGCCGCACACTGGTTTGGCGCGCGATTTTGTTACCGCAACTGTTACCTCGCATGGGTTGGCCGTTGGCCGCGGTATTGGCGTATGGATTATCCGTCGTCGATATGGCGGTAATTCTTGGCCCCACCAATCCGCCAACCTTGGCCGTGTTGATCTGGCAATGGCTGACGAATCCGGATGAAGGATTACAAGCGCAAGGTAGCGCGGCCTCGTTAGTGCTGTTGGGGCTTCTCTTCATGATGGTGGCTTTAGTTCGACTCGTGTGGCAACAAGGTTTGCTGTTTCGCCGTTATCCGCTGGGAGAGCGTTGCGCAGAACAGAGAATCAGTTTCCCTTGGTTGCATTTATTGTTCTTTGGCGTTGGCTACACGGTTATTTTTCTCTTGCTGCTGTGGTCACTTGCCGGCAGCTGGTTTTTCCCCGCAATATGGCCGGAAACCATTACCTTTACGAGTTGGTTGCAGGCCGATTTTGTTCCGTTTCAAACATCGCTCTGGCTTGGTTTTGCCGTCTGTTTTCTGTGTTTACCGCTAGTATTGTTCTGGTTGGAGTGGGGGCCACAACAATTTAATGCGTTGCTGTATTTACCGCTGATCGTTCCGGCTTTGCCGTTGATGGCTGGGCAGTATTCCGCCTTATTGCAT
>CAIZDF010000419.1 GCA_903931645.1 uncultured Tolumonas sp. | reverse complement strand
TGGCGGTTCTTGTTGGCATTCAGCAATATCAACAGCAAGATTCTATGAATGCGGTTATCAAACAAGGGCCCGTGCTGAACACGATCCCTGTAGCGGGTGGTTCGGCAACACCGGTAAGTATTAATTACAATACTGATCGTATCCATGCTCAATCGCAATCTCAGGTTCTGTCTGAAAAACAATTGCAAGAAGAACGTCAACGCATTGCCCGATACATTCAGGATCACCAATTGCAGCAACGTCTGTCACAAGTTGAGCGGTAATCGAATTTTGATACATCGTATAGCGTTAGCTTTTTTTCTGATTGGTTCGTTCATTGCTAAAGCCTCTGCTGAGCCCTCCGCAGAGGCTTTGTTATTTCAAATGCAGCGTGGTTATCATCACAACAATTTTGAGTTGGCGATGGTGCATATACTACAAAATAACATTGAACCATTGAGATTGACCCATGGTTGGTATGCCAACAACGAGATCACTCACCTGCTGTCTTTAAGTGGTCGTCCAATTGAATATCTTGGAAAAAATAAACAGGTTACTTTCGCGGAATCAGCGGAGTCATCTTATACCTTGCAAAACTCGCGGCTACCGGGACTCTGGTTTTCGGTTTTAAATTGCACTCCGGAAACCTTGTTGGAACATTATGAAGTTGTCAGCACAGGGAAAAATCGTATTGCGGGGCAAGTGGCGCAGTTAGTCAGGCTGTCAGCCAAAGATGAGAGTAAATATAACTTTATCCTTTGGTTGGAACAAAAAACCGGTATTTTAATGCGTCTGGATATTAACGATGCGCAAGGAAATCTGGTTGAGCAGTATCTTGGCGTTGATTTTCGTTTTTTACCTGAAAATGCTTCAAATATTAAAGCTATCGCATCGACGAAAGTCCCTGTAGCCGAACGTAATCAGGATATTTATCGAGCAGATCCAGATTCTCATTTATGGAAGCTTGGCTGGTTACCGGCGGGATTTGTGGCGTTATCTGCGGATCAACATAAACTAATCGGTAGTGAGGAATTGGTGGACTATTTCTTGCTTAGTGATGGATTAGTGGATGTCTCTGTTTATATTTCGCGGTTATCAGCTAAAGGCGCTGTGCGTGAAAAAGAGCAATTTGCTATGTCTGGTGCGACTTCTGTTTTAAGTTTGAGCCGGGATGACGGTGTGACCTTAACAGTTGTGGGTGAGTTACCAGCAGCAAGTTTGCACCATATAGCGGAGACTATTCAGGTTAATCAGCAGGAGAATAGTCGATGATTGAAGCAATCGCTACTGTCGTAGCTACGAAGACCGGCATGGTCAGTGTCGAATATAAACGATCGTCTGCATGCGGGCATTGTCAGCAAGAATCAAGCTGCAATATCAGTTCGATGGTTAAAGAAGAAAAAAACGATGCACAAATTATTGATGTTGCCTGTTCGTTAGAATTGAACATCGGGCAACAGGTGCGAATTGGGATCCCAGAAAATGGCCTGCTAAAAGGGGCTTTGTTGGTTTATATCCTACCGTTATTTTTTATCATGCTGGGTGCGTCTATCGGGCAGTACTTATCAGTAGCGGATGCGGAGTGGCCATCGGTAGCGGGTGCTTTTCTGGGTGGCAGTGTTGGTTTTCTTCTGATGCGTTTTAAATCCGCCAGACTGACCAAAGCTGAATATAAACCCGTGATATTAGGGGTGACGATCCCGATCATTTCTGTGCTGCAGAACAACTGTCATTGAGCGATTTCTGACTGTACTGGCTGTCGTTCTGATAGTCAGTGCAATCATTCACGACTAATCATAGCTCTACCGCCGCTAATCCAGTAAAATCCTGCTCAAATTATCGTTAATTACATGCCATCAGATAAATAAGACCTCATGAAAAATATTCGTAACTTCTCTATTATTGCCCATATTGACCATGGTAAATCCACACTGTCAGACCGCTTGATTCAGACTTGTGGCGGCCTCAGCGAACGTGAAATGCAAGCGCAGGTTCTGGATTCCATGGATCTTGAACGTGAACGTGGGATCACGATCAAGGCGCAGAGTGTTACGCTGGATTACAAAGCTAAAGATGGTGAAACTTATCAACTGAATTTCATCGATACCCCCGGTCATGTGGATTTTTCCTATGAAGTTTCGCGTTCACTGGCTGCCTGTGAAGGGGCATTGCTGGTGGTTGATGCGGGACAGGGCGTAGAAGCTCAAACCTTAGCGAACTGCTATACCGCAATGGAAATGAACCTCGAAGTGGTTCCGGTTCTGAATAAGATCGATTTGCCTCAGGCAGAACCAGAGCGTGTTGCCGAAGAGATTGAAGACATTGTCGGCATCGATGCGATGGATGCAGTGCGTTGTTCTGCTAAAACCGGTCTGGGTGTTGATGACGTATTGGAAGAGATTGTAAAACGAATTCCAGCGCCGGAAGGTGATCCTGATGCGCCATTGCAGGCACTGATTATCGACTCCTGGTTTGATGATTATCTCGGTGTGGTGTCTCTGGTTCGTATTAAAAATGGTTCATTGAAAAAGAACGACAAAATCAAAGTAATGAGCACCGGCCAGACTTGGGGTGTTGATCGCCTTGGTATTTCAACACCAAAACAGAAAGATACTTTAGCCTTAAATTGTGGCGAAGTAGGTTGGGTTGTGTGCGGTATCAAAGATATCCATGGTGCGCCAGTCGGTGACACGCTGACACTGGCTAAAAATGGCGCTGAAAGTGCATTACCTGGCTTTAAAAAAGTGAAACCACAGGTCTATGCCGGTCTATTCCCAATCTCATCTGAAGATTATGAAGCGTTCCGTGACGCGTTAGAAAAATTGTCGCTGAACGATGCTTCGCTGTTTTACGAACCAGAAAACTCGACTGCGTTAGGGTTTGGTTTCCGTTGTGGTTTCCTTGGTATGTTGCATATGGAAATCATTCAGGAACGTCTGGAACGAGAGTATGATCTTGATTTGATTACAACTGCACCGACAGTAGTATATGAAATCGCGATGACCGACGGTACGACAATTCATATTGATAGCCCATCCAATTTACCGGCCATCAATAATATCGAAGAGCTTCGTGAACCGATCGCGGAATGTAACATTCTGGTTCCACAAGAGTATCTTGGTAACGTCATCACGTTGTGTATCGAAAAACGTGGTGTGCAGACCAACATGGTTTATCACGGTAATCAGGTTGCATTGACCTACGAAATTCCCATGGCCGAAGTGGTGCTGGATTTCTTTGACCGATTGAAATCGACCAGCCGTGGTTATGCCTCTTTGGATTATGGTTTTAAACGCTTTGATGCTGCCGACATGGTGCGTCTGGATATCATGATCAACGGTGAGCGGGTCGATGCGCTGGCTATTATCACGCACAAAGACAATGCTCCATTCCGTGGTCGTCAGTTGGTTGAAAAAATGCGTGAGCTGATCCCGCGGCAGATGTTTGATATTGCTATTCAAGCTGCAATTGGCAACCATATCATTGCCCGTAGTACGGTGAAAGCGATGCGTAAAGACGTATTGGCGAAATGTTATGGTGGTGACGTCAGCCGTAAGAAAAAACTGCTGAATAAGCAGAAAGAGGGTAAAAAGAGAATGAAGTCGGTAGGTCGTGTTGACGTACCACAAGAAGCGTTCCTCGCAATCCTGCATGTTGGAAAGGATAACTAATTAATGGCTAATACGTTTGCACTGATTCTGGTTGCAGTCACGTTGGTAACTGGATTGGTTTGGTTACTGGATCATTGGGTGTTGGTTCGTTTTAGAGCGGCAAAAGCGCGTCAGGCTCAGGCTTCAGCGGGTTCACCACTGACGGCTGAAGCCATTGAAAAATTGATGACTGAACCGGTTTGGGTTGAACAGTGCAAAGGCATTTTTCCGGTTATTGCTGCCGTATTAGTGTTACGTTCATTTTTATATGAACCATTTCAGATCCCGTCTGGCTCTATGATGCCTACTCTGCTGGAGGGTGATTTTATTCTGGTGAATAAATATACCTACGGTCTGAAGGAGCCAGTGACGAATCGTACGATGCTGGAAACCGGGCATCCGCAGCGCGGCGATGTGATTGTATTTAAATATCCGGAAAACCCGCGTATTGATTACATCAAACGCGTGATTGGTTTACCCGGCGATCGCATCATTTTTCGCGATAAAGAGCTTTATCTGCAACCCGCTTGTAACGACAGCAAAGTTTGTCCGCAAGTGCAGAAAATTAATACTACCTTTGTAGAAAGTGGCGAATTTAGCCAGTTAGGTATGCCATTAGAGCATTACACGGAAAAACTGACCGCCACGAAAAGTCATGACATTTTGCGTAATAACTTTATTCCTGATCGTACTGGTATGTATTACCAACAACCGGGCCAGCCTGTAGGTGAATGGGTGGTACCGGAAGGGCATTATTTTGCTATGGGAGATAACCGCGATAACAGTCAAGACAGTC
>CAIZDF010000418.1 GCA_903931645.1 uncultured Tolumonas sp. | reverse complement strand
TTAAGTATTCGTTAAAAGCCAAGATATTAATGCTAGTAAATTTGGCTATTCTGACCATCATTATTCTGCTTTCCAGTACGTTTTATCGCTCACAAAAAGAACTGCTCATACAACAAAGTTACCTAAATCTGAAAAGCGTCGGCGCTGAAATATCACGTGGTATTGCCGATTGGATAAAAGTACGTCACAGCATTATTGATGGCTTGAGTAAAAATGTTGATAGCCCAGAATTAGTGACTCATTTAGTACAAGCCAGAACATCAGGTAATTTTGCCCTCACCTTTTATGGCGATGAAAACGGCAAAATGGTGGATGCAGATCCAACCATTAATCGGGCCGGATATGATCCCAGAACGCGTGATTGGTATAAAGACACCAAAGCTGCCGGACAAGCCACTTTATCCAAACCCTATATCAGTGCTTCAATGAAAAAACTGGTCGTCGCCTTTTCCAGCCCCGTCGCTCATGGTGTGGTATCCGGTGTGATTGATATTGATAACATCATCAATAATATTAATGGACTGAACCTACAAGCGAATGGCGAGGCTATCTTATTGCTAAAAGATGGCACCGTAATCGCTTATAAAGACAAAGCTCGTATTCTTAAACCGGTCAGCGAACTTGCAGCAAACATCACCACTTCTTATTTGAATCAATCATTACAAAGTGAAGAATTCAACGAAATTCAAATTAATGGACAAGAAAAATTAACGCTGGCAGTTCAAGTTCCAGACACCGAATGGAGTATTTTGTTTTCGCTGGATAAAGCCACACTGATGGACCCGCTTTACAGCAAACTATTCCAGCAAATTATCATTGCGTTAATTATTGGCGCTGTTTTCAGTCTTATCATGAGCTTGTGGATCAACCACCTTTTCCGACCATTAAAAACGGTGTCGGATGCACTGCAAACAATTGCTAATGGTAAAGGTGATTTGACGAAACGGATCCCTCTTAGCAATGAAGATGAGATCGGCTTGTTAGCTGCCAATTTCAATAGTTTTGTTGGTAGTTTGCATGAATTGATCACGCATATTCGTGCACTGGCCAGTGATATTGATAATGAAGCAGACCAAGGGCTTAAACGCAGCCAAAGCTCAGTGAGTGAACTGAGTCGTCAGCAGCAAGAGCTCACCATGGTTGCAACTGCCGTCACGGAGATGGCATCAGCCACGCAAGAAATTGCAGGAAATGCTGAACAAACTGCAGCGGCAGCTATTGAGTCATCAGAAAGCAGTGAAGCAGGCAAATCATTAGTGAATAAAACACGTGAATCCATTAGCCAACTGGCAGATGGTGTTTCGGAGGCCACAGAAGTAATTGCACAACTCGATCGTCATGCTCAAGAGATCAACGGTATTCTGGCTACCATCAAGGGTATCGCCGAACAGACCAATCTGCTGGCTTTAAATGCCGCTATTGAAGCGGCGCGAGCTGGTGAACAAGGTCGGGGGTTTGCTGTAGTAGCTGATGAGGTGCGCGTGTTATCGCAACGTACCGCCGCCTCCACCACCGAGATTCAATCAACTATTGAAACGTTACAACGTACCACGCAAAAAGCGGTGAATATTATGGCGACTAGTCAGGATATGGCCGCACACAGTGTTAAAGATGCACTGGATGCGTCTTCTGCATTAGAAGAAATTACCCGTGCTGTCAGCTCTATTTCCGATATGGCAAACCAGATCGCAACAGCCGCAGAAGAACAAAGCCATGTCACCAGGATGAGAGCATGAGTGCTCAGTTTTTGTTCGCTGCTGTAATTCCAGCCAATATTACTTGTTCCAGATAGTCACTATTCATGGCGGCTATCTTTTGTTTACGTCTGATGCTGGCAGTTTTGCCTTTTTCCGCTCGCAACATATTCAGCGCCATATGTCGCACTGTTGCCAATATCTGAGCTGCATCCCCGCGATAGATAGGGCTCGCATCTTCTTTCATCGTGACGTCCAGTACCCAGTGCAGCTGGTTTTCTATCCCCCAATGACCGCGTACAGCTTTGGCGAACTGTTCTTCGGTCAGGGCGGCTGAACTGATGTAATACCGATATTCCAGTGACTCGTTGCCCTTGCTATCGCGGCGGTAGCCAATCGCCACGCCCAGCGTGTTCAAGCCTTTCCAGGTGGGGAATTGCTTTACCATTTCGCCTGCTGACATCACATGGTATTCCCGGAGCTCTGTCCTGCCTCGTGACTGCTCGATGGTAGCCTGATGACTTCCTTCCCGCGCCAGAGGGGCCATGGCTTCGCGAACTGCACGGTGCAGAGTTTCCTGATTGCCTTTTACGGCCAATAGATAATCACCACCATGGTCGACAATCTGGGCGGCAATCTCAGTCTGACACCCCATCGCATCAATCGAAATCAGGCAGCCAGTCATATCCAGCAGCGCCAGCAGTTCAGGAATGGCGGTGATCTCATTGGACTTGGCATCTGTTTTTACTTGTCCCAGTACCATACCGTTGGCGCTGGCAAACGCACTGACCATATGGATGGTCGACTGCCGATCGTCCCTGTTATAGGAGCTACGCAGTACCTTGCCGTCAATGGCAATCAGTTCCCCTTTGGCGCGAAAGTTGACCGCTTTCATCCACTTAAGGAAACAGGCCTGAAACTGCTCGGGAGCAAGGCTGGACATCACTCTGGCAATGGTATCGTGAACGGGCAATCCATTGGGAAACAATCCCTTATCCTGGAACCAGCGGCTGTGAGCCTGCCCGAAATCTTCAATATCTTCCCAACCTTCGCAGCCGCCGATGACAGCGCAAACTGTCAGGAACAGGATGTCGAAGAGTGGATAGGCGATTTTCGCTGATTGGCGCGGATCATGAAGATCGGAAAAGAACTCAGAAAAGGCATCGAGCTGCATGGATGGCTCCCAAGAAAAGGGAGTATAAGATCACAATTCGATCTGTAGGTCAAAGCGTCTGAATTTGCTTAGAAAACGTTCATGATCTCGCCCTGGTTATCGACTCCTCCTAATTTTATTAAGATGGACATTGAAGGAGCAGAAGAAGACGCATTACGAGGTGCTGCGGAAATTATTCGTCAATACCACCCAACTTTAGCAATTAGTATATATCACAAACATGATGATTTATGGCGGTTGCCACAACTTATCAGGGGGCTTTATCCGGATTATGAGTTGTATATCCGTCATCATTTTTGGGGACCATGGGAAACCGTTTTGTACTGTGTTGCGCCAGCTGGTCCGGCAATAAAATAACGCTATTATGGAAGCGATATTTTATTTATAAGGTTCACGCATTTTTTATATTGTTCAATGTGTAGATAGGGATATATAGGGATCGTTATGACTCGTAGGCTGAACTCTTTAGCACATCCGTTCTGATGAAATCTTTTTCGGTAGTGATATGGTTGGGTGTCAATTGTAATGTAATGAACATTGACACCCACTCCCCCCAATCTTAGCTGGTTATATATCTCTTTGCGCCGTGCCGCTGGCACCTTGATCACAAACAGATGCCAAGCAGAGACTCGTCCTGTACGATTGGCAAGAATCTCAATCCTGGGACCAAGCAGTTCGGCTTGATAACATGTGGCGATCGTGCGACGTTTGGCAAGAAATTCCTCTAGGCGTGCCATCTGGCTCAAGCCTAGGGCAGCCTGAATATCCGTCAGCCGGTAATTAAAGCCAAGCATCTGCTGTTCGTAATACCAAGGGCCGTCAGGCTCGTTAATAAAATCTTCGGTCTCGCGGGTGATACCGTGGTTGCGTAACATCCGCATGGTTTTGGCAAGTTTGTGGTCATTGGTCATGGCCATGCCACCTTCACCGGTCGTGATGATTTTTACCGGATGAAAACTGAATACCGTGATATCACTGTAACGACAATTCCCCGTTGGCTCATCATAATAGCGTGCTCCTAATGCATGACATGCATCTTCAATGATTGAAAATCCATACTGCTGCCCTAACGCATGGATTGCTTTCATATCGCAGGGGAGGCCAGCGAAATGAACAGGAATAACAACCTTAGGTAATTTCCCTTCTTTCTCTGCAATATAAAGTTTTTTAGCTAATTCAATTGCACACATATTGCCAGTGTCGGGTTCAATATCGACAAAATCCACTTTCGCACCGCAATACAGTGCACAGTTAGCAGAGGCAACAAAAGAGATAGGTGATGTCCACACCCAGTCGCCAGCACCAACGCCCAACGCGAGGCAGGCAATATGTAATGCTGCTGTGCCGGAGTTAACGGCTACGCCAAATTGTGCATTACAATAATCTGCAACAGCCTGTTCAAAACGGGGAACAACAGGGCCCTGAGTCAGAAAATCTGAACGTAATACTTCAACTACCGCTTCGATGTCTTCTTCGCTGATTGATTGGCGACCATAAGGGATCATGACAATACCTGTTTATTCAACGCACGTAATTCATCAACCGAGAGAAAATGACTATTATTTTTCGAGTTGTATTCGAAATTCTCACATACCAGGCTGGCTTTTTGACCTAACGCATTGACTGAAAAATCATCATTACGATGATTAAAGCTAATAGACGGGGCAATAACGTAATAGTCTTTAAATTCATAGGTATGATAAGAATCGTCAGCAGGGCACATTACTTCATGCAATTTTTCACCAGGGCGAATGCCAATGATCTCTTGTGGTAGTTGAGGTGCCATTGCTGTTGCCAAATCAGTGACTCGAATGGAAGGGATTTTTGGCACGAATAGTTCACCACCTTTCATTCGCACAAAATTTTTCAGCACAAAATCAACACCCTGTTCCAGAGTGATCCAGAAACGCGTCATCTCGGCATGAGTAATGGGTAGTCGATGGGCGCCATCACGAATTAATTTATCGAAAAATGGCACTACAGAGCCACGTGAACCGGCAACATTGCCATAGCGAACGACAGAAAATTCAGTTGGGTTACTACCTGCAATATTGTTAGCGGCAACAAATAATTTGTCAGAGCATAGTTTGGTGGCACCATAGAGGTTTATAGGGTTAGCTGCTTTATCGGTAGAGAGCGCGATAACTTTTTTTACGTGGTTCACCAGTGCCGCCTGGATGACATTTTCTGCACCATTGATATTGGTTTTGATGCATTCCATGGGGTTATATTCAGCAGCAGGCACCTGTTTCAACGCCGCAGCATGTATCACATAGTCAACGCCCTGCATGGCTAATGTTAATCTTTGGCTATCTCGGACATCACCAATGAAGTAACGCATACACGGTTGATTGAATACCTGCTGCATCTCATATTGCTTGAGTTCATCTCGGGAATAGATGATGACCCGACGAGGTGCATAATTAGCAAGCACAGTCTCGACAAATTTCTTGCCAAATGAACCTGTACCGCCGGTGATAAGAATGCTTTTATCGTTTAACATGCATCTGTTCCTACGCAGCATATAATCAGCAAAATGTAACTCCATGATAGCAAATACTTAAAAGTAAACTTATAGCTTATTGTCGTTTTGCTATGTTACTCAGTTAAATAGCGACATATCTCCACGATACTTTAAAATAATTTGCTCATAAACAGGTTTTGCTTCTTTGCAATATCAGTAAGCTGCTAAGAGAAAAGGGAGAGTCTGCTCGTTATGCCTGATATTTTTATACAAAACCTCACAGTACTTGAAAAACGTTGGCCTTCTTGGGCTGATCTTTTACGGCAAGAAGCGGCAGAGCTGAATGTAACTTTGGTCAAAGGGCTATCGTCAACAC
>CAIZDF010000417.1 GCA_903931645.1 uncultured Tolumonas sp. | reverse complement strand
CCCTGACTCGCTTTCGTAAGTTCTTCCGTATTTAGTACAAAATCATGGCTATCACTAAGTCGTTCAACTGCCAGATCAATGAAGCAGCGAACGCGCGCTGGAATTGCCGTTCTGCTGCCGAAATAGAGGTATAAATTGTAGTGATCGACTATATGCTCGATCAACAAGGGAACTAACCGTCCGGCACGAATGTGAGCCGCGGCGGTTGGTGCTGCTAGCTGAGCTATCACCTCGCCTGAAAGAACTGTCCGCAATTCAAATGCTTCGTCATTAGTACAAAACGCAGGATTGACGTGCAAGTCCTGAATATTGTCATTTACCTTCACCGTCCAGGGGACAACCCGATTATCATTGGTGCGACGAAATGCACTGCATCGATGAGATGCCAGCTCATACAGATTTTTCGGTGTGCCATATTTCCTCAGATAATTGGGCGCTGCGCAGATGATGAGCTGAAGAGGGAATAGCTTTCGTGCAATCAAGCCATCCTGAGGCAAATGTCCCAGTCGAAAACCTACATCAATTCGTTCTTCAACCCAGTTATTGATGCGATCGTCGAATTGCATATCAGGCTGAACGTCAGGATACTGCTGAATATACTCATCTAACACTGAGCCAATTACTGTTTGTAATACAGACCTAGGGCCGATGATCCGTAATGGGCCTGCGATATCCTCTCGTGTTTGTTGAACGGTCTGTAGTGCTTGCTGTAAGCCAAGTAATGATGGTTTTGCCGCATCTAGAAAACGTTGACCTTCCTCTGTCAATGACATACTGCGGGTTGTGCGATGAAAGAGACGCACGCCCAGAAATTGCTCTAATTGTCCTAATGCTTTACTAGCTGCTTGCGGTGAAATTTGCTGCGCTTCTGCTGCTTTACTCAAACTTCCCAGCTCTACCGTTTTTACAAAAGTGGTGATGGCTCGTAGTTCATTGATAGACATTTTTGTCTCAACTTCGTTATTCACATTAATTAGTTGTAAATCATTCAATCAATATCTGTCTAGTTGAATGTTTTAACCGGCAATAAAATTCACATATCGACTATCGTATAAACATTTTCCGGAGCAACTATGAAAGAGATTTACCGCCATCAAGAGAGCAGTTCATCACTTCGATCAGAGAGGCAATTGGCATTTTGGAAAACGCAGGGTCGAGCAGTTGCACGAAATCTGATCATAACGACTGCTATGTTGGCTGGTGTAGCGCTGTCAGCCTGCAGCAATAGTGGCAGTAACATACATGCTGAGAGTTCATTGCCTACGGCAAAGGTTGCACCGGCGATAGGTACTCCCATGAGCGCCACCGTCATGCCAATGCAGGCCAATGGTTATGTAGAAACAGAATATTTCCTTCACGGGCAAGCTAATCGCTACCGTATTAGCGATCCGATGAAAGATGCGCAGATAATCGACTCAGGTAATCCTTATACAACCCGCGTTCTGGTGCGTCGCCCTACTGATCCGACTCGTTTCAATGGCACTGTCATTGTTGAATGGCTCAACGTGACACTCGATCAGGATATCGACTTTGTATTCGCCGCTACACGCGAGTTGTTGGTTCGTGATGGTTATGCCTGGATTGGTGTGAGTGTACAACGTAATGGTGTTGAGGCCATGAAAAAGTGGAATCCACAACGTTACAGCGCACTTAATGTTGCCGCATCTAATATCGACCCGGCTAATGGTAAACAAGTTGATCCGGCCAACCCGAGAATAATGGCGGTTGGTGGTGATGTGCTAGCGTGGGATATCTTTTCTCAGGTGGGACAGTCAGCAGAATCAAATTCTTCGTCGATGCTGAAGGGCCTAAAGGTCAAGCATGTGATCGCTGCAGCGGAATCACAATCGACACTCAAAGTCTCAACTTATTACAACACAATCCAACCACTGCATCATGTGTATGACGGTTTTATATTCTATGACCGTACAGGCACATTACGTACTGATGTGAATGCAAAAACGATCGCTGTCGGCACAGAAATCTTTACTGCACTGATGGGTTATCCACCACAAAATGACAGCGATCATCAACGTTGGTGGGAAGTGAATGGTGCGTCGCATTTCTCATTCGATGAAATTCAGAACTATGTCGATCCATTCATCAAACGTGATGCTACGTTCCATGGTTCAGATGGTAAAGCATTGAATTTGTCTGAGCTCACTAAAATAAAAGGGCCTTGCACTCCAGCAACGACCTATAGCCGTGTTCCTAATGGTGACGTGATGAAGGCGGCATTGAAATCATTAAACACTTGGATTTCTGGTGGCCCAGCACCCGCAAGCGCACCGCGATTTGTGGTCGATGATCAGAACAAATATGTCCGTGATGCAAATGGACAGATCCTTGGTGGTATCCGCACTGCCGCACAAGATGCACCTATTGCAACCAATGCGGGTATTGGTCAAGGCCCGTGGTTTTGTGGTCCGTCAGGAAATCATATTGACTATACACCTGCTCAGCTTTGTCAGCGTTACGGTAGTCATGACGCGTATGTCTCAAGAGTAAAAGCGATCGTAAATGCCAATGTGCGTGATGGTGTGTTGCTGCCTGAAGAAGCACAAAAGACGATCGATGAAGCAAAGACACTGAACTTTTCCTGTACCAACTGATTTTTGCAGATAAATCAGCTCGTAAAACATGATATCGAACTGTGAGATGAGCAGGGAAAGCCTGCTCTTCATGGTAACTCAAACACAACGCGTATAGCGTTTATGAAAACAGCACAATGAAGGGGTTTTATAATGAACACATCACTGGAACAACGTATTCAACAATTGGAAGATCAAGCCGCTCTGAAACGCGTGGTTGATACCTTTGCTAATCTGGCTGATGACAAGGATATTGCAACCCAGATGCAGCTTTTTACAGAAGATGCGACAGTGAACACCTATTTTGGTGACACTCTGTTTGCCTCAATGCATGGCCGCGAAGAGATCAGTAACGTGTTTTCCGGCTTTATAGCGAATTTCTCGGCGCTGTATCATATGAATGGCCAAATGATTGCTGACATTGATGGTGATCACGCCAGTTCAACCCACTATTGTTTGGTGGTGCTGGTATCAGCCGACCAAGGTAAAGAATTTAAAAACTTCAATGGTGTCATCTACAAAGACGAATATGTTCGTCGTGATGGACAGTGGCTTATCACTAAACGTGAGGCTCGTTTTACTTGGCGTGATGTGAGCGAATTAGTTTCGCCACAATGATCCATTATGAGCCTGCTTTCTGTCTGGAACAGCAGGCTCTATCACTTGAATTTTGTATTGTTAATTGATAACAAAAATTATTTTTAGCGAATTTTACTTTGAATCAGAATAATTACAGCCGTTAATAGGGCTAACACAGCCATAATCATATACATATTTTGAATTGAGATGATACGAGCCTGCTGTTGAACTATTTCAGCTAAATTCTGAAGTGTGGATATAGTGCTCAGCGAATCAGACTGACAATTGATACTGTTATGACTTCCGGGAACCAGCGTGGAAGACAGCTCTGACTGTACTGCAAAATATCGATTTTCGGCTAAAACAGCCGCAGTCGCTGTTGCTAAGGAATTAGCAATTTGGCGTATGATATTTTTACCTTG
>CAIZDF010000416.1 GCA_903931645.1 uncultured Tolumonas sp. | reverse complement strand
CCATGCATTTCTCTAACGAATGCAGCGATTTATCGCGCCCATTACCCGACTGTTTATAGCCGCCAAACGGTAAGTTTTGATCGCCACTCTCTTCATAGCAGTTAACCCACACAGAACCGGCCCGTAGCTTACGTGACATGCGATGCGCGACACTGATATTTTGCGTCCAGACACCAGCACCCAACCCATAGATGGAACTGTTCGCGATGTGCAGTGCTTCCTCTTCGTCATCAAAGACTATCAGCGTACAGACCGGACCAAAGATCTCTTCCTGTGCAATGCGGGTATCCGGAGCGCTGACAAACAATGTGGGCGGAATAAACCAGCCCTGTTCACCACTCACAGCTTCACTACCGAAGATCAGCTCAGCTTCTTTTTTCCCCAGCTCGATATAACTCATGACTTTATCGAACTGGGCTTGATCGATGATCGCTCCCATCAAGGTGTTTGGATCGAGCGGATCTGCCGGCTGCCATGCTTTAGCAGCAGCCGTTAACAGCACAACAAATTCTTCGTACACAGCACGCTGCACCAAAACCCGAGAACCCGCCGAGCACATTTCCCCTTGGTTAAAGAAAATGCCTGCCGCAACCCCTTCCGCTGCCGCCGACAGATCCGCATCAGCCATGACGATATTGGCCGACTTGCCGCCCAATTCGAGCCAGACCCGTTTCAAATTAGAGGTAGCCACATCTTGGGCTATCTGACGCACAACTGCGGTGGAACCGGTAAAGGTGACACAATCAACATTCATATGTTTTGCCAGTAACTGCCCAACCGCACCATCGCCCGGTAGCACATTAAACACACCATCCGGGATGCCCGCTTGTTTTGCCAGCGCGGCCACTTTGATCGCAGTTAACGGTGATTTTTCCGATGGTTTCAAAATGACCGAATTGCCTGCCGCTAACGCAGGGGCAAACTTCCAGCTCGCCATCATCAACGGGAAATTCCACGGCACAATCGCCGCAACTACACCCATCGGTTCATGGCTGATCACTGCATGTAAATTAGCCGCAATATCAGGCACTTCACCGTGAATTTTGTCGATGGCTTCCGCGAACCACTGCACACAATAAGCGGTATTATTGATATCAATGGCCATGGCATGGCTGATGGGCTTGCCGGTATTCAGCGTTTCCAATAAGGCTAATTCATTCGCGTGCTCGCGGATCAGCGCCGCCCACGCCAATAAAATACGTTTACGCTCACGCGCTGGTAAACCGGCCCAGCAACCGTTTTCAAATTGTGTTTTGGCGCAGTCTACCGCAGCTTCAACTTCCGCTGGGCCGCACGCCACCACCTGCGTTAATACTTTACCTGTCGCCGGGTTCAGCACCGGAAACGTCATATCTGATTGCGCCGTAACATATTTCCCGGCAATAAACGCTCTGGATTCAATAGAGAGAGCTGTCGTCATCAATTGCCATTCAGCATAAGTCCGCATACCCACCTCTTTTTTGTTATTGATTTATACTTTAGTCGGAATACAAAGCAGTTTTCAGGCCAGTGTCATGTTTCGTTCAATAACGTAATCAGGCTGCAATCCGTCAGCCATACTATTAGGGCTGTTCTTGTGCAAAAAACACCACATTGGTGCAACTCTGTCAGTTAACAGCACATATCCGGGTGTAATCAGCACTGTTTCTGATGGCACCAAATTTGCTCTGATCCATCAGAAGCTATCTATCAAGTTAGCGTAATAAGGAGGAGCCTATGCGGCCGCATTCCATGACATCCCGATGTCCCTGCTTAACCCTCGACATTATCGAACCGTTGCCGACGCATTGCCCTGCCTTCTTTCTCCCTGCACCATTCCACCAGCATCTTATCGCCCCAGCAGCCACCTAGCGCTGATACCGCCATCGCATTTCTTACGCACAGCTTGCGTAATTACATTTTCTATAAGAAAAGATAAAGGGTGTCTCTCCGTTAAGGTCAGACAACAACAGTATGTCGTTACCTATGATTGGTGTGAT
>CAIZDF010000415.1 GCA_903931645.1 uncultured Tolumonas sp. | reverse complement strand
TCTGTTTTACTCAATAAATTGCCATATTCCCAGCCCGTTTGATGCAACACGAAAAAGAAAACGGTCAATGATGCCAACGCTTCTAACATCCCCAACCATAAATATGCCCGAATTAATAAAGGCCATGAGAGCAGCCGTTCTTTCGCCGGGCGTGGTGGTTGCTGCATCAGTTTTTTATCGGAGGATTCCGCACCAAGTGCTAGCGCTGGCAACATATCAGTGCCCAGATCGACAGCTAAAATCTGGATAATGGTCAACGGCAACGGGATCTTAAAGATAACAAAGGCAATATAAGGCAGTAATTCAGGAATGTTTGATGTCAGAATATACGTCAGAAATTTGCGGATATTTTCAAAGACGGTGCGCCCCTCTTCAATCGCATTTACTATGCTCGCAAAATTATCGTCGAGCAAAATAATGTCCGACGCCTCTTTTGCGACATCCGTACCCGACACGCCCATTGCGATACCAATATCAGCAATTTTTAGTGCAGGCGCATCATTCACCCCATCACCCGTTACCGCGACAATTTCATTCTTACGTTTCAGCGCTTTCACGACATGCATTTTCTGCTCAGCTGTCACCCGGGCAAAAATGATTTCCGGGCTATCCAGAACTAGGTGCAAATGCGCGGCACTCATTCTGCGTAGCACTTCGCCCTCTAAAACTACCGGATTAGCCGAGGTTACCATGCCTATTTCACGTGCGATGGCGACCGCAGTATGTGGGTGATCACCGGTGACCATAATGACTTTGATCCCTGCCGAATGACAACGCGCCATCGCCTCTTTAACCTCAGGACGTGGTGGATCGTGCAAGCCAATGAGAGCAGAAAAAATCAAATCATGCTCTTCAGGAAGCTGCTCTGAATCTAAGCGGCGGTAAGCAAAAGCCAGCACACGTAAACCATCATTAGCCATAGTATTTTGCGCTGTCGTGATCTGCCGTTGCACAGCATGATCAATCGGAATGAGTTGATCGGAGCTTCCCGACTGACTCACCACATGCTTACACAACGGTAATACTGTCTCAGGAGCCCCTTTGCAATATAACCAACGTTCTCCGGCATGTTCGATCACCACCGACATCCGTTTGCGATCACTATCAAATACTATCTCAGAAGTTATTGGAATATCGCCAAAATCATGGCTCTGTCTCCCAAAATCGGCGAGTGCAATCTCCATCGGATCACCCAGCCAAATAGACTGGTTTTCGTGAAAGCTCTTCTTCAGGTTATGGCAATATTGCGCGTTTTGAATCAGTCGAATATCGCTCGCATATGCCGCGTGATCTGCAATTTCATTTAACTGGTCGTGCCGGTAAATTCTGGTGGCGGTCATCTTGTTTTGCGTTAATGTGCCGGTTTTATCAGAACAGATCACCGTGGTGGAACCCAGCGTTTCCACTGCAGTTAAATGACGAACCAGCGCATGTCGTTTGGCCATACGCTGTGTTGCCATCGCCAGACTGAGCGTCACAGTTGGCAATAATCCTTCCGGTACATTCGCCACAATAATACCGATAGCAAACATCAGGTTCTCCCAGAAAGGCAGCCCCAATACGGTTCCGACACCAAAGAAAACCACACCTAATGTTGCAGCAAAACCGGCAACCAGCTTTGACAACCGGGCAATTTCCAATTGAAGATGAGAAATGCTGCCTTGCTCGGTTTGCGTTAGATGAGCTATTTGTCCAAATTCAGTATGCCGCCCGGTTGCAAAGATAACTGCCCGACACTGCCCTGACACCACCGACGTGCCTGCCAACAGCAAATTTTTTGCATTTAATGCTGAGTTATCCGTCACGGTCTCAGCCGTTCGCGCCATGGGTAATGACTCACCGGTCACGGTCGATATATTAACCCGCACACCGGCAGCATAAATCAACCGACAATCGGCCGGCACATTATCACCTTCCTCTAAAACGATGCAGTCACCCGGCACCAGCATTTCCGCCAAGATCGGTTGTAATTGACCATCACGAAGCACAAGCGCTTGTTGCGGTAATAATTTGGTTAATGCCGAAATAGCTCGTTCCGCGCGATACTCTTGCCAGAATGAAAATATCCCGTTGATCAGAATGACGCCAAGAATGGCGATCCCCAGCGTGAACATTCCTTCGTGTGGCGCTCTGGTTTCTGCAAAAAAAGCTAACCCGGCCGCGATCCATAAAATGAGCGCAAAAAAATGCGTAAATTCACCGAGAAAACGCAGCAAGATAGATTTTTGCTTAACCACTTCCAGACGGTTATAACCAAACTCGCGCAAACGCCGTTGCGCCTCAGCAGCGGTTAACCCTTGTTCTGTCGTTTTAAGACTATCAAGTGCTTCAGCAACGGAGAGATTGGCAATAAACATAAGCTATCCCAATACGATTGGTTGGCTTTTGGGGAAAACGCGACATGACTCGCCCTATTTTTTATTAACCTAAGCGTAGACCAGATTAGATTTCGGAAGGAAAAACAACGCGTTTAATGCGCTATCTTTGGAAGAATTAATACCATTTTTTGTGTTAAAAACTATGATTAACGCAGGAAAAAGAATCTAATCAAACGCATTGGCTACTTTCAGGGAATGATCATGAATACACGTTTCAAACCACGCCGCGCGACCTGTATTGTTGAATGTGATGATGGCATTTTGTTGGCTGAAACCAGCAGTGGCCTTCTATTGTTACCGGGTGGACAAGCAAACCGCGGCGAATCAAGGCTGGAAGCCGCCATTCGCGAATTAAGAGAAGAGACAACATTACAGGCGCATGCTGCTATCTATTTATTCGATCACGAATCTTATTCCAACCGGCATAAAGTGTTTTATCTCATCGCTACGGGCACGCCGAAAGCGCAAGATGATGCGGTAGCATTGCATTACACAAAGTCATTATCCGCAGAACAGCAAGCCACGCTATCCCCAGCAACAATAGAGATTCTTCGCCGTTTCAATGACGTCAAAAAAGAACATGAACATCAGTTTGCGATACTCAAAACCATTTGTTTGAAAGACAAACTGGCGATTTAAATGGGTATTGAGGAGTAATAACAACAACGACGATTACTCCTCTTTTATTTTTGGTTTATCACTAAACCTATACCGTTACATCAAATCGCTTTGCAATAGCGCTAATTACTGCGCGTTCTTCACGAATGAAATCAACAAAGGCCTGCGCAACAGGCGACAAACGTTTACCACGGGCATGAACCAAACACCAGCTGCGATACAAGGGTAATTCCTTGACAGGTAACTCGCGTAATACACCGGCTTTCAACTCAAGATGCACCGCATGCCGAGGCAGAAAAGCTAAACCTAACCCCGCGACCACACCTTCACGTTGTGCCTCTTGAGAGTTCAGTTCGAGCGTTTTGGGAAAATGCACCCGCTTTTGCTGAAAAAACTCTTCACATGCTTTACGTGTTCCAGATCCGGTCTCGCGAATAAGCAACGGCCATTCCTGTAAATCCTTTAATGTCAGATGCTCTATCTGACATGCCGGGTGCGAGGCCGGCGCAACAGCAACAATCGGGTTATTTAAAAACGGCATAAACTCCAGTGCCATATCCTCAGGAACCAACGACATGATCACCAAGTCATCTTTATTTTCGGTCAGGCGTTTGATGATTTGAGCCCGGTTCACTACCCTTAACAGCGGGCTCACTTCAGGGTGCCGACGCTGGAAAGCAGCCAGTAAATGCGGCGAAAGATATTTAGCACTCGATTCAACCGACACGCGAAGCTGCCCTTTTAGTGAGCCACGTAATTCCGATAATTCCATATCCAGCTCATCTAATCGCTGAAAAACATCGGTCGATGCCTGCAGTAAACCTTCCGCAGCCTGAGTGAGATACAACTTCTTGCCGACATATTCAAACAGCGGGTGATCAATCAATTCTTCCAACTGCCGCATCTGCAAACTGACCGCAGGTTGAGTTAGTGCCATCGCCTCGGCGGCACGGCTATAAGAAAGGTGTTCACAAACTGCGCGAAACACCTGCAATTGGCGTAAGGTTATACGCATCAGCGAATTTCGCATGTTTCCTCACAATGTATAAGTTTTTATTTATAGTAAACAAAATAAAGATTAATTTTAATTAATTCTATTTCCGACGTAGGGTTAATAGTGTTTAGGGAGCGTTCACCTGTGAACAAACAAGGAGGCTGTTTTTCGTGATAAAGAAAATTCTGATTGCCAACCGGGGTGAAATCGCCGTACGTATCGTGCGGGCCTGTGCCGAAATGGGGATCCGCTCGGTAGCCGTCTATTCTGACGCCGACCGACACGCACTGCATGTTAAACGTGCAGATGAATCATATAGTCTTGGACAAGATCCATTAGCTGGTTATCTGAGCCCACAGCGTTTGGTTAGTATGGCTGTGGAAACTGGCTGCGATGCTTTGCATCCTGGTTATGGCTTCCTGTCAGAAAATGCTCATTTTTCTGAACTTTGCGAGCAGCATGGCATCAAGTTTATTGGTCCTAGCGCCGAAGTTATCCGCCGTATGGGTGATAAAACTGAAGCTCGACGCAGTATGATTGCCGCCGGTGTTCCATGCACACCCGGTACGGAAGGCAATTTAACTGACTTAGCAGAAGCGATCCGTGAAGCAGACCGTATTGGTTATCCGGTGATGCTGAAAGCAACCTCCGGTGGTGGTGGTCGTGGGATTCGTCGCTGTAACTCGCGCGAAGAATTGGAACAAGCTTATCCACGTGTTATCTCTGAAGCCACCAAAGCGTTTGGTTCTGCAGAAGTGTTTTTGGAAAAGTGCATTGTTAATCCAAAACATATCGAAGCACAAATTCTGGCCGACAGCTTTGGTAACACCGTACACCTGTTCGAACGTGACTGTTCTATTCAGCGCCGTAACCAGAAACTGATCGAAATCGCGCCAAGCCCGCAGCTGACTCCAGAACAGCGTGCTTATATCGGCGAATTGTCTGTACGCGCAGCAAAAGCGGTCGGTTATGAAAATGCCGGTACTGTTGAATTCTTGCTGGCTGACGACGAAGTTTATTTCATGGAAATGAACACGCGCGTACAGGTAGAACACACGATTACCGAAGAAATCACCGGTATTGATATTGTTCGTGAACAGATCCGCATTGCATCTGGCTTACCTCTGTCGATGAAACAGGAAGATATTCAACTTCGAGGTTTTGCTCTGCAGTTCCGTATTAATGCCGAAGATCCGAAAAATAACTTTTTCCCCTCTTTCGGCAAGATCACCCGCTATTACGCACCGGGTGGCCCAGGAGTTCGTACCGATACAGCAATTTATACCGGTTATGTTATTCCTCCCCACTACGATTCAATGTGTCTGAAATTGATCGTCTGGGCTCTCACCTGGGAAGAAGCATTAGATCGTGGTTTGCGTGCATTAGATGATATGCGGGTACATGGCGTAAAAACCACCACCCCTTATTATCAGCAAATCTTGCACAACCCTGAATTCAGAACTGGGCGTTTTAATACCAGCTTTGTAGAAAGCCACCCAGAGTTACTGGAATATTCAGAAAAACGCAAACCGGAACAGCTGGCACTGGCCATTGCTACCGCGATCGCGGCATACGCTGGGTTATAAGAATTTCACACCGGTCGACAGGCCGTTAACCGGAAGAGGAAGAGTAGAAAATGAGTAAAAAAATTACGGTTACAGATACCATCCTGCGTGATGCCCACCAATCTTTGCTGGCGACCCGCATGCGCACTGAAGACATGCTGCCAATCTGTAGCAAACTGGACCAAGTCGGCTACTGGTCACTGGAAGTCTGGGGTGGTGCTACGTTTGATGCTTGTGTTCGTTTCCTGAAAGAAGATCCGTGGGAACGTCTGCGTCAATTACGTAAAGCATTGCCAAACACACGTCTGCAGATGCTGCTGCGTGGTCAAAACCTGCTGGGTTATCGCCATTACAGCGATGATGTGGTTCAAGCGTTTGTGGCTAAAGCGGCTGAAAATGGCATTGACGTATTCCGTATTTTTGATGCCATGAATGATGTGCGTAATCTGGCAACCGCAATCAAGGCGGTTAAAAAGGTCGGTAAACATGCTCAGGGCACTATCTGCTACACCACCAGCCCAGTGCATACCACCGAAGCTTTCGTCGCACAGGCACATGAATTAGTCGCTTTGGGCGTTGATTCTATTGCGATCAAAGACATGGCGGGTTTGTTGACTCCGTTTGCCACTGGTGAATTGGTCAAAGCGCTGAAAGCCGCCGTATCACTGCCAATTTTCGTTCATTCACACGACACGGCTGGCGTTGCCACTATGTGTCAGCTAAAAGCTATCGAAGCAGGTGCTGATAACATCGACACCGCTATCTCCAGCATGGCTTGGGGCACCAGCCATCCTGCGACTGAATCAATGGTGGCGGCACTGCGCGGCACTGAATACGACACCGGTTTAGATCTGGAATTACTGCAAGAAATCGGCATGTATTTCCATGCGGTACGCAAGAAATATCACCAGTACGAAAGCGATTTCACTGGTGTAGATACCCGCGTTCAGGTCAATCAGGTGCCAGGCGGCATGGTTTCCAATCTGGCAAACCAGCTGAAAGAACAAGGTGCATTGAATCGCATTAACGAAGTGTTCAACGAGATCCCGAAAGTACGTAAAGATCTGGGTTACCCACCACTGGTAACACCAACTTCTCAGATCGTGGGTACTCAGGCAGTATTCAACGTATTAGCCGGTGAACGTTACAAAACCATCACCAATGAAGTAAAACTCTATCTGCAAGGTCGCTATGGTAAATCACCTGCACCGGTAGATGCAGCGTTACAACATCAGGCGATCGGTAACGAAGAAGTGATCGATGTTCGCCCTGCAGACCTGCTAAAACCAGAACTGGCTAAGTTACGGACTGAGATCGGTGCACTGGCAAAAACAGAAGAAGATGTGCTGACTTATGCCATGTTCCCAGATATTGGCCGTAAATTCCTGAGCGAACGCGATGCGGGCACTCTGACACCAGAAGCCTTGTTACCAATTCCTGGTACCGCAGCAGAACAACCTGTAGCGAAAGAAGGCATGCCAACCGAATTTGTGATTGATGTGCATGGCGAAAGCTATCATATCGACATTACCGGTATCGGCATTAAGAGCGACAATAAACGCCATTTCTACATGTCGATCGATGGTTTGCCAGAAGAAGTGGTGTTTGAACCACTGAATGCTTACGTTGGTTCAGGTGCGAGCAACAAACGTAAACAAGCGGCAGCACCAGGTGATGTCAGCACAGCAATGCCAGGTAACATTGTCGATGTCTTAGTCAATGTCGGTGACAAAGTGAAAGCCGGTCAACCGCTGCTGGTAACAGAAGCGATGAAGATGGAAAGTGAAATTATGGCTCCTATCGC
>CAIZDF010000414.1 GCA_903931645.1 uncultured Tolumonas sp. | reverse complement strand
GAGTCTTTCGATATCGAAGTGACTTTCCCAGAAGATTACCAAGCTGAACACCTGAAAGGTAAAGCAGCTAAATTTGCTATCAAACTGAACAAAGTTGAGAAGCAAGAACTGCCAGAGCTGGATGCTGAATTCATCAAACGTTTCGGCGTTGAAGATGGCTCTATCGACAGCCTGAAAGCTGAAATCCGTAAAAACATGGAACGTGAACTGAACCAGGCGCTGAAAAACCAGGTTAAAGAACAGATCCTGTCTGGTCTGCTGGAACAGAACCAAATCGACGTACCAAAAGCTGCTGTAACTCGCGAAATCGAAGCGCTGCGTCAACAAGCTATGCAACGTTTCGGCGCGGCAAACAGCAAAAACGTTCCACAGCTGCCAGACGAATTGTTCCAAGAACAAGCTGAACGCCGTGTTCGTGTAGGTCTGCTGTTAGGCGAAGTGATCCGTGAACAAGACATCAAAGCTGATGACGCACGTGTTAAAACACTGATCGAATCACTGGCTACTGCTTACGAAGATCCATCAGAAGTTGTTGATTACTACTTCCAAAATGAACGTCTGCTGAGCAACATGCGTGATCTGGCTGTCGAAGATCAAGCTATCGAGTTCCTGCTGAGCAAAGCACAGGTAACTGAAAAAGCGACCTCATTTGATGAAGTGATCAACAAACCTGGCGCTGCTGCGTAATCAGAAATTGACTGAACACACAATCTAATGCGTATAATGGCCCGAAAGCGAAAGAATTCGGGCCATTTTTTTAGGTATTCTGACTATGACCAATTTGTTCAATGATCAAACTTCATCTCCGTTGAATTCTCTGGTGCCGATTGTTGTAGAACAAACAGCACGGGGCGAGCGTTCTTACGATATCTATTCTCGCCTGTTAAAAGAACGAGTGATCTTTTTGACTGGTCAGGTTGAAGACCAGATGGCTAACCTGATTGTGGCACAGCTGCTGTTTCTGGAATCAGAAAGTCCGGACAAAGATATCTATATTTATATCAATTCTCCGGGTGGTTCTGTTACTGCAGGTATGGCGATTTATGACACGCTGAAATTCATCAAACCAGATGTAAGTACAGTGTGTATGGGGCAGGCATGTTCCATGGGCGCATTCCTGCTGTCGGCAGGAACAAAAGGCAAACGTTTCTGCTTGCCAAGCGCTCGCGTTATGATCCATCAGCCTTTAGGCGGTTTCCAAGGGCAAGCATCTGATATTCAGATCCATGCTATGGAAATTCTGAAGATTAAAGAACGATTGAACCAGCTGCTGTCAGATCATACCGGTCAGCCACTGGAGCGAATTGAGCGTGACACTGACCGTGATAACTTCATGTCAGCCGATCAAGCCGTAGAATATGGTTTGGTTGATGCTATCCTGAATAAACGCGCCTGACATATTAGTCATTCTGCGCTACATTCAAAGGATGTGTAGTCATGAGCACGGAATCGTAAGTACAAGAGGTTTTGAATGACAGATAAACGCAAAGACAGTGACCATAGCAAACTGTTGTATTGCTCATTTTGCGGCAAAAGTCAGCATGAGGTCCGTAAACTGATTGCTGGTCCATCAGTTTATATTTGCGATGAGTGCGTCGATCTGTGTAACGATATTATTCGTGAAGAGATCCGTGACATCAGTGGTGCACGTCCTCATACAACTGAATTACCAACGCCACACAAAATCCGCGCACACCTCGACGATTATGTTATCGGACAGGATCTGGCCAAAAAAGTGCTGGCAGTAGCGGTATATAACCACTACAAACGTTTGCGCAGTGGTAACACCTCTGACGGTGTTGAACTGGGCAAATCTAACATCCTGCTGATCGGCCCTACTGGTAGCGGTAAAACACTGTTAGCTGAGACATTAGCTCGCCTGCTGGATGTGCCATTTACAATGGCTGACGCGACCACACTGACTGAAGCTGGTTATGTGGGTGAAGACGTTGAAAACATCATCCAGAAGTTACTGCAGAAATGTGATTATGATGTCGAGAAAGCACAGCGCGGTATCGTCTACATCGACGAAATCGATAAAATTTCTCGTAAATCCGATAATCCATCTATTACACGCGACGTATCCGGTGAAGGTGTTCAGCAAGCATTGCTGAAACTGATCGAAGGAACTATCGCTGCAGTACCGCCACAAGGTGGTCGTAAGCACCCACAACAGGAATTCTTGCAGGTTGATACCTCTAAAATCCTGTTTATCTGCGGCGGTGCCTTTGCTGGTCTGGATAAAGTGGTTGAACAACGTACCGCGCAAGGCGCTGGTATCGGCTTCAATGCAGAAGTGAAATCGAAAGATCAAAAAGTAACGTTAAGCGAATCATTTGCCAAAGTTGAACCGGAAGATTTGGTCAAATACGGTTTGATTCCAGAGTTCATTGGTCGTTTGCCTGTTGTCGCAACACTGACTGAATTAGATGAAAATGCACTGATTCAAATCCTGGTTG
>CAIZDF010000413.1 GCA_903931645.1 uncultured Tolumonas sp. | reverse complement strand
GTAAAACTTTCAACAAGGGCGAGTTTTCGCCCTTGTTTCTGCTTAGTAGACTGCATTTTGTGACACATTTCGCTAAACTAGCGTTTTTCTGATTCCACCTGAAAGGATTTCTCATTGAACCGCAACACCATCATGACCAGCAAATTTAAGTGGCAAGTCCTGCTGGTCTGGCTGGCGCTGATGATCGGCTTCGTATGGTTTATCGCCAAATTCGATCTGGACATGGGCTATGTCTGGGAAAAGCTGCCTTTCCTGACCGGTCTGCATCTTTCTCCTGATGGCTTTATTCAAGGCGTACCACTGACGATTTATGTCTGTGTGCTAGCTATGCTGGCCTCGGTGATCTTAGGTTTACTGGCCGCATTAGGCCGCTTAAGTCTGAACCCACTGGCGTATGGCGTTTCCACGTTTTATACCTCATTTTTCCGTGGCACTCCGCTGCTGTTGCAGGTATTGCTGATTTATCAGGGCTTACCGCAGATCGGGCCAGTACCCACCGCGATCCCGTCCGGCATTATTGCACTGGCTCTATGTTATGGTGCTTATCTGAGCGAAATTTTCCGCTCGGCCATTGTGGTGATCGATAAAGGCCAATGGGAAGCTGCCATGGCGCTGGGCCTGAAGAAATACCAAATTTTCTGGAAAGTGATTTTGCCGCAATCAATGAAAGTGGCCATTCCACCCAGCATGGCGATGTTCATTGCGATGCTGAAAGACTCTTCATTGGTTTCCGTGATGGGGCTGTGGGAAATCATGTTTCTGGCGCAGAGTTACGGCCGTTCCGCTTACCGGTATATGGAGATGTTGATCACCGCCGCGGTGATTTACTGGATCCTCTCGTTCATTCTGGAATTGTTGCAATCCCGCTTGGAAAAAATCTTCCACGGTGGCAAAACACGTTAATCAGTAAACCACGACGAGGTGCGTTTTGACGAAGTATCAGGTCACAGCCCAAGAAAAACGCATCCTCCCCTGG
The DNA here is from genome assembly GCA_903931645.1 of uncultured Tolumonas sp. Lineage (GTDB taxonomy): Bacteria > Pseudomonadota > Gammaproteobacteria > Enterobacterales > Aeromonadaceae > Tolumonas. Next base: position 3,782 of record CAIZDF010000413.1, on the reverse strand, counting down.
CTCGCTGCCGTCGGGTTCTTTATGCAAGCACTCGACGGCACCATTCTCAATACGGCTCTCCCGACCATCGCGGCTGATTTTCATGTCAGCCCACTGCAAATGCAGGCCGCTATTATCAGCTATATGCTGACGGTCGCGATGCTGATCCCCGCCTCCGGCTGGCTGGCCGACCGTTTCGGCACCCGGCACGTCTTTCTATTCTCGATTGTGTTGTTCTCGGCCGGTTCACTGTTTTGTGCCGAATCGATGTCGTTAACACAACTGGTCATCGCCCGGATCATTCAAGGTGTCGGTGGCGCTTTATTGGTGCCTGTTGGTCGGTTAGCAATCTTGCGAGTCTTTCCCAAAGAGGAATTTCTGCGCGCCATGTCGATGGTGGTGATCCCCGGTTTGATCGGCCCGCTCATTGGCCCGCTGCTGGGTGGTCTGCTGGTGCAACACACATCATGGCCGTGGATATTTTTAATCAACCTGCCTATCGGGCTGGTGGGTTGTATTTTGGCGTTTTTCTTCATGCCCAATATCAGGGAAGTGACCGCATCTTTCGATTGGAAAGGTTATCTCTGTTTTAGCAGCGGGATTGTGTTGCTGTCGATTGCGATCCAACGTTTAGGCGAAGCGGGCGCCACTTTCTCTGCATTTTTGCTATTGGCGCTACCCGGCCTGTTTGCCCTGTATGCCTACTTCTGGCACAGCCAACGCCACCCGCATGCCCTGTTCAGCCGAACATTATTTAAAAACTCCAGTTTCCGCATCGGCGTTATTGGTAATTTGATTGCCCGGTTAGGCAGCGGGGCGTTGCCCTTTCTGACCCCGCTATTTTTACAAGTCGCGCTCGGTTTTAGCCCAACTCATGCCGGGTTAACCATGATGCCGATTGCACTGGGAGCCATGAGCACCAAACTACTGGCCAATCGAGTAGTGCTGCGATTTGGTTACCGGCCAGTGTTGATGACGAATACTTTATTGCTCGGCGCGTTGATCACTGGGTTTTCCACCGTCAATCACGCAACCCCGTATGCACTATTACTGTTTTATCTGACCTTACTCGGCGTATTTAATTCGCTGCAATTTACCGCGATGAATACACTGACCTTAAGCAAACTCGAACGGGATGAAGCCAGCAGTGGCAACAGCTTGCTGTCAGTGGTTATGCAGCTGTCGATGAGTTTGGGGGTCGCCATTTCGGCCACCCTATTTTCATGGTTTTATGGTGCCCAAGTTTCCTTGCACAGTTTGCCGGCCACCAGCTTGCAACAACAGGAAATCGTGAGCGCCTTTCATGCCACTTACATCACAGTCGGTTGTCTCAGTATGCTGGCCACACTGATTTTCCGGCACATTCCCCAGCGGCTCATACCCCAAAATAGTGCCGAGCTGACTTCCAGTGAAGAAGAGCCGGTTATCAGGAGATAAACATGTTTAAAGCCTTACTGTTGCAACAACAAGACAAACAAACCATTGCCTCGATTGAACAGTTGGATGACAGCCAGCTCCCCGCCGGTGACGTAACCGTCGCGGTGAAATACTCCTCGCTGAACTACAAAGATGGTCTCGCTATTACCGGCAAAGGCAAAATCGTGCGCCAATGGCCAATGGTGCCCGGGATTGATTTTGCAGGTCAGGTGCTGGAATCAACCGACGCTCGCTACAAAGCCGGTGACGAAGTCGTGCTGACCGGTTGGGGGGTGGGCGAAGGCCACTGGGGCGGTATGGCCGAAAAAGCACGTGTTAGCGCTGACTGGCTGGTGCCATTAATGACCGGTTTAACCGCGCTGCAAGCCATGCAAATTGGTACCGCCGGGCTGACGGCAATGCTGTGTGTCATGGCGTTGGAAGAAGCCGGAATTACACCGGAACAAGGTGACATTTTAGTTACTGGCGCCAGCGGTGGTGTAGGCAGTGTGGCAGTCAGTTTACTGGCCGCGAAAGGTTACAGCGTGATCGCCGCGACCGGACGTGAATCAAATCGAGAGTTATTACTGCAATTGGGTGCAAAACAGGTGATCACCCGCGATGAATTACTGACCCCTATTCGTGCGCTGGACAAACAAGTTTGGGCCGGTGCAGTCGATACCGTCGGCAGCTCCGTACTGGCTAAAATCTTATCGCAGATGAATTACGGTGGTGCCGTGGCAGCCTGTGGTCTGGCGGGTGGTTTCGATCTGCCTGCAACCGTAATGCCGTTTATTTTACGCAACGTGCGACTGCAAGGTGTTGATTCGGTGATGTGCCCATTGGCTCGTCGTCAGCAAGCTTGGCAACAGCTGGCTCAACTATTACCGGCCAGTTTCTATGATCACGCCTGTGAAGAGATCATTTTGGAAGAAGCACCAGAAGCGGCGGCTAAAATCATGGATGGTCAGATCACCGGTCGGGTAGTGATTAAAATCTAAGTTTTTTCGCTCAGTAGCGACTACCGGAAATGGCGCGATCAGCGTGACTTCCGGTAGTTTGTATATTTGCCGCCGGCATAACATATCCCACATTGATAACTTTACAGCGCCGAATCGCAGCAGTTAGATTGAACGCCATTTCATTCTCTTGCGACAAGGACGATCTCTCATGAAAGACGCAACACTGGCGCTGCACCATGGCTTCCAGAATGACCCCACCACCAAAGCAGTCGCGGTACCGATTTACCAAACCGTCGCTTACGAATTCGATAACGCGCAACATGGCGCCGATCTGTTTAACTTAGAAGTACCGGGCAACATCTACACCCGGATCATGAACCCGACCAACGATATTTTGGAGAAACGTCTGGCGGCGTTAGAAGGCGGCATCGCGGGCTTAGTGACATCAGCCGGCAGTGCGGCCATCAACTATGCACTGCAAACGCTGACTCGCGTTGGCGATAACATCGTCTCCACCCCGCAGTTGTATGGCGGCACCTACACACTGTTCGCGCACATGCTGCCAAGTTTTGGTGTGGAAGTGCGTTTTGCGCGTGATGATTCGCCAGAAGCGATTGCAGAGCTGATTGATGGCAAAACCAAAGCGGTGTATTGCGAAAGTATCGGCAACCCAGCCGGTAACATTGTCGATCTGGAAGGATTGGCCCGAGTTGCACATGCCCAAGGGGTACCACTGGTAGTCGATAACACCGTTGCCTCACCGGTATTGTGTAAACCGATCCAGTTCGGTGCCGACATTGTCGTGCACTCCATCACCAAATATGTCGGTGGTCATGGTAACTCACTGGGTGGCGTGATCGTCGATTCCGGCAAATTCCCTTGGGCCGAACATGCGGAACGTTTCCCGCAATTCAGCCAGCCAGAAGCGGCTTACCACGGTGTGGTGTATAACGAAGCCTTCGGCCCGGCGGCCTTTATCGCCCGCGCGCGTACCGTGCCATTGCGCAACACCGGTTCTACACTGTCACCGATGAATGCCTTCCTGCTGCTGCAAGGCTTAGAAACACTGTCACTGCGTATGGAACGTCACGTAGAAAATGCCCGTAAAGTGGCGGAATATCTGCAAAGCCATGACAAAGTGGCGTGGGTAAGTTACGCCGGTTTACCGGATCATCCGCATCATGCACTGGCGCAGAAATACATGAACGGCACACCATCTGCCATCCTCTCTTTTGGCCTGAAAGAGGGTTATGAAGCCGGTGTGCGTTTCTATGACGCACTGAAAATTTTCAAACGTCTGGTGAATATCGGTGATGCAAAATCACTGGCGTGTCACCCTGCATCCACCACGCATCGTCAGATGACTGAGGAAGAGCAAGCCAAAGCCGGTGTGAAACCAGAAATGATCCGTCTGTCGGTAGGTAT